>JAPDPX010000004.1:570778-590728 GCA_034506255.1 candidate division KSB1 bacterium
AGGCGGGGGACATCGTTTTGCGCAACAACATCTTCTTCGGTTTCGGCAGCAATCAGGTGAGCGCCCAGCTTTTCACCCGCACCTATCTCACTGATGCCGCCAACAACAACCGTTTCGTCGATCCCCAACTGCGTGGCATCAGCCGCACCACCGATCGCGGTCTCGATCCGCGGCCCGCGCCCGGCAGCCCCGCGCTCACCGGTTATGCCACCCCGCCCAATGACGGCTTCTTTGTGCCGGCTGACTATGTGGGCGCCTTTGGCAATACCAACTGGGCGGCAGACTGGACGCTGCTGGCTGCTCTCGGCGTGCTCACTTCCAGCGGTGGTGGCGAGCCGACCAAAGTGGAGGAGCTTAAAACCTCCAGCCGTGTGCCGGCTGATTTCAGTCTGAGCCAGAATTATCCCAATCCCTTTAATCCCTCCACCAGCATTGATTACACCGTCGCCACCACCGCTTGGGTGAAGCTCGCGGTATATAATCTTCTCGGCCAGCAAGTGGCGACACTGGTGGAAGGCTTGCGCACTCCCGGCAGCTACACGGTGAATTGGGAAGCCGGCAACCTCGCCAGCGGTGTGTATGTGTACCGCCTGGAAGCCGGCAGCCGGGTATATACGCGCAAGATGTTGTTGGCCAGATGAGAAAGCACCGAGTGCGGAAGCCGGGCCTTGCTCGAAGTGAGTGCTACAGATCCGGAAAATGGATTGCAACCGATGATCGACATGCCTGATGATGACGACGATGAGAAGGAGGACAGGGCGTTTGGCATGGGCGGCTGCAGCCGCCGCACCCGGCATCGTTGACCCTTCAACACCGCACTCTGCTTTTTCCCCGGACCGATTGCCTGCAAAAAACGCGCGTGTTCCCTGCAGGCGCGCTTGACGCTGAGGAGGTCACGCCGGTGCCTGTAAAAATCTGCCCGTGGCGCAGTGCGCGCTGCTTGCCGCGCCGCCACAGGTGATCGACGAGCAATACCGTTCCTTTCGACTCTATTCTCCGTGGCCTCCTGCCCGTATCCGAAATCCGGACACGGGCTTTTTGTTTTGGAGGTGGCACTCTTGCCGGGAAAGAGAATCGTTGGTGATTTCGCCACCCCACCTCTGTAAATGGCGCGGCCGGGGCGAAATAAAAAACCGCCGGGCGTGCGGCCCGGCGGTTTTGCCGGCAAGACGGAAATGGCTATCTCATCAGAATCATCTTTTTCGTCGCCGTGAAGCCATTCACCGACAAGCGATAGAAGTACACGCCGGAGGGCAGATGCCTGGCATCAAACATGGCGGCATGCGAGCCGGCGCCCAGCATGCGATCCACCAGCGTCGCCACTTCCTGGCCGAGTGTATTGTAGACCTTCAAGTTTACCCAACCCGGCGCTTTCGTCTCGAAGCGAATCGTCGTCATGGGATTGAACGGATTGGGATAATTCTGCGTCAGCGCATATTGCCCCGGCGCGGCGGTCGGCGTTTCCTTCACCTCGACCGTGACGCCGATCCCCACCTTGTTCAAAACACTGCCCTGAGTCCAGTGCTCGTCACCACCGGCATTGTTCATCAGCGCCATGCCAAAGGTGGCAATGTTGTTGAGGGCAAATGCCGCATCGTCGGTATTGCCGGTGTTCAGCGCCCTCTGCACTTCCACGTACCAGACGCCGTTGTTCCACAAGCCGGCGGCCTTCACGTCACCGCGGCTGCCAGAAGGCGTCTTGACATAGCGCTCCGGCACCACGGCGTTGAGCGCCGCATACTTGGCCCAATAGGTGTTGAGCTCCGCCACGCTGATCGAATCGACCTTGGCGGTTTCGCCGGCGTTGATCTCCGCCTGCGTCAACACCATCGCATCGATGTAGTCGGTGGGGTTCTTCTCGATGTAGAGCGGGCCGTTTTGCCCAGCATTGCGGTTGCGGCTGTCCGCGCCGGAACCGGAGTCACCCACACGACCGCCATCGGGCTTGCCGACATATTCTTTCATATTCTGATCATCGAGAAAGCCGACCAATTGGAAAACACCCGAGGTTGCCTGATGCGTCACCGGATCGATCACCACGTTGCCGGATTGCTGCACACTCGTGACGCCCAAACCACGCCCGGGTTTCATGTGCCACAGATCCGCATGCTGGCCGGCGGGGAGATAGGTGTCATCCTCGGGGTTGCCATCGGAGGCCACCGGATTGTTGACATCGAAATGGCATTTGGTCATGCAGCCATTTCTCTCCCACTGGTCGGCGGGAATGTCGATGTTCCACATGACCGCGACACGATCTTCGCTTTGGCCACTGGTCTTGTTCCACTTGCTGCCGTCCCAGGCCCACGATTCACCGCGCACCAGGCTCATGGTCGGATCCGCCCAACGGAAGAGCAAGTAGAGATTATTGCCGCTGACTTTTCCTTTAACGGAAGCGGATTTGCTATTGGCCAAAGCAACATCAACCCAGCTCACATCATTCCAATCGCTGGTGTCGGCATCAATGACAGGGGCGGTGGTGGCGGGCAGGGCGCTCACGGCCGCGCCGGTGCCGCCGCGCGCCTTGAAGTACATGTTTTCATCCCAGAACTTCAGTTCCTTGGCGAGATCCACGTCACTCTGCTCATTCCAGGCACTCAGGCTGGCATCGGTGATGCCGAAGTTCGGCACTTTGCCGCTGCCGTTGCGATGGCAGCTCACGGCACAGCCGTTGGGCATGCCGCCTTTCGACTGATAGTCCAGAGTCTTCGCCGGTTGCACCGTCGCGAAGGTGTGGGTATGAATGTCATACGCCTTCGCGGTGGTCGCGGTTTTCGGCATGTGGCACTTGCTGCAACGACTCGCGCCGCTGGTGCCGTTGGCATTGGTGGGATCGTAACTGTGTCGCGTATGCTCGCTCACCACCGCGGCAATCGCGGCTTGATTCGCCGCCGGATCTTTCACCATGTCTTTGGTGATCGCCGCAAAGGGACCGTGCGTCGCGTGACAGGCCAGGCAGAGGGTATTATCATCATTGTCGACTTTGAACTTGTCGGTTCCCACCGCCAGCGAATCACGAACTTGATGATCGCCGGCCGGCTTGTGAGGATCATGACAGGTGAAACAATTCAACTTCAGGAAGGGATTGGTAACATGCTTGGAAGTCAACAGCTCCTGATATTGTTGGTGATGTTGTTTGGCGGTGAGGCCGTCGGGCCACACGCCGGGTTTGTCAACTTTGTAGTTCGCCAGCACCTCGCTGCCGGGCGCGTAACTGCGATTTTTGGCCTCGTCCCACGGAAATTCATAAGTGCCATTGCTGCTGGTGCCGCGGAAGTGGCACTGTCCGCAAACTTCCAGCTTGCGATTGTTGTCGGTAAGCTTGGCCGGGTTGAGAATCTTGCGATCCGCCGGGTTGAAGGCATTTGCCGGATGCAAGCTGCCCGGGCCATGGCAGGTTTCACAGCCCACGACGATGTTGGCCACGCTGCTGTTGTTCGCCCACGTGGAAACGTAGGAAGTATCATTGCCCGCCACCACGCGCTGGACATTGTTGCCGGTGATGTGGCAGCCGGAGCAGTTCTTGTCCCACGCTTTCGCCCGAAACGTGTTGCTGTTCGTCGCCTTGGGATTGCCGGCGGCATCAAACCAATTCTGCGGGTTGTAGGCCACCCAATCGCCCGTGGAGTTGTCAAGATAGCCTTTGGCATTCCACTGAATCGGCAGGATGTAATAGCTGTCGCCGATTTTCACCAGATAGCGCTGCTTCCAACCCCCGCCATAGGTGAAGGCGATTTCATATTCCTGGCCGCTGGCGCCCACGCGCGCGAAGTGCTTGTCACCCTCCACCCGCAAAATCACCTGCGCGTTGCCATGGGCGGCACCCATGCTCACGGTTTTCGTGAAATCGCCTTTGACATTTGCCGCCACCGCCGGCAGATGAATCCTGGCATGCAGAGACTGCTGCCAGAGCGTAAACTGATTGCCAAACGTGCCGGCGTGGCAGGCCTGGCAGGTTTCCGAGCCGGTGTAAGTGGCTTGCGCATGGACCGCGTTCGCGCCAATGACCACCAGACCCAGGCATAAACTGAAGAAACCTTTAAATTGCTGCATCGCTCTCCTCCTTGAATTCATCAACCTCTCTGTGACTTGACTCCATCTTTCAAGCAAACGGTCATCCGTATGACGTGAGTCGTCGTTTGGCGTCACCTCCTTTCTGTGCGTTTGAAAATATGCCTCCGAACTCACACAATGGCTGGAATAACCGCGGCAAAGTTTGAATCTCGCCAAAGCAAACCATGCGCCAGTATGCCGCCAGAATATTTCTTGTTTTTTTTGATGATAAAGCACGATGCTCGAGCTTGACGAAAAACGATCCTTAAATGTGAAAAAAATCCGGGAGGAATTTCGCAATACTGCGAAAGTGCTGCGATGCTACTTCGAGTGAACCTGAGCATCGCCGCCGGGGAAAAACATTTCATCGCGGGCGCACGGCGCAAGTCAAGAGGTAGGCCGTTGGCAAGTTTGGCAAGTTCGGAGTAAAAATTACTGCTTGGAATCCTAAATTTTTGTTGACAGCGGGCACTTTTTTGCCTATTTTATATTAGGATTCCTAATATAAAACCCTTCGTTGATTTTCTGCCTGAAAGGAGATTTGCATGCACAAAAAAAACGTATTCACCACCGCCGGCCTTGTGGTGGCGCTGTGCCTGAGTTTGGGTGCTTACCTCACCAAGGCTGATGCTGACACCAACCAGGTCGCTTACCCTGAAGGTTACCGCGCCTGGCCGCACGTCAAATCCATGGTGCTGCAGGAAGGCCATCCGCTGTATGAGTCCTTCGGCGGCATTCACCACGTTTATACCAATGCCAGAGCCCTGGCGGCGATGAAAGCCGGGAAGGCTTATCCTGATGGATCGGTTCTGGTTTTCGACCTGCTTGAAGCCAAGTCCGAAAATAATGCCATCGTCGAGGGCAGCCGCAAAGTCGTCGGCGTCATGCAAAAGGATTCCAAAAAATTTGCCGAGACCGGCGGCTGGGGCTTCGAGGCCTTCAAAGGCGATACGAAAGAGCGGGTGGTGACCGACGCCAAGAGCGCCTGCTTTGCCTGCCATGCCGGCCAGAAGGCACAAGATTACGTTTTTTCCACTTATCGCCAGTAAGCGTTATCCGGAGTGCAAAACTTCAACTTCGCCCGCGGGCAAAACAGGAGTTTTGCACTCCTCCCATTGCATATCCAGCAGCAATGCCTCTCGATGTCTTTCATGACAAACGAAAGTTGCTGCAAACAGTGGCGGCGTTGTCCACAGCACTGATGGCATGCAGCAGCGGGCCGTTGAAAACACAGAACACCACGACTACCATTGCCGCGGTTTCAGCAGAAAAAATTTATCAGGAATGGGGATGCGGTACGTGTCATGGGGAGGATGGCAGCGGGAGCGCCCAGGGCCCGTCCCTGCGCGGGCTGGCAGCGCACTGGCGTCGCGACACGCTCATTCGTTACCTCAGAGACCCTGCCGCTGCGCGGGTGGGCGAGGTGCGACTCCAGCAACTTGCGCGGCGCTATTATCCCATTTCGATGCCAGCCTTTGACGGACTGGACAGCACGCAAATCGGGATCCTTGCCGATCATCTTTTGCAACAGCTATAACGCCCTTGGAGTGTGACCCTTCCGCGTCGCAACTGCAACGATCAAGCTGGCGTGCGCCACTGTCGTACAGCCGCGCATCACGCTTGAGTTTTGTACTCCCTGAATTTTGCATGGGCCGTGTTGCCCTTGCCGCCTGCAATTGAAATCGCAGGCTCAAAGCTCGAGCCAGTCAAAGGCCGGTTTGTCACGCGATTGGTGGACAGCCGCCTTCAGGCGGTTTCAGTTTTGCGTCCGAGAATGTGTTCCCAGGCGAACGATGGCACAAAGAAGAGGCAAAATTCAGACACTTCGAATCGAATTTTCATCGGGCCACCACATGTCTTCTCCTTTTGACCCCACACACCAACACCACGATGTCGACAGCAAGATCGTCGCTGCTCTCGAACGTCTTGCACAAGCTTTCCGGGTTTTGCTCTGGGAAAAAAACCGGGACTACAATCTCAGCCCGATTCAGATTCAATTTTTGGTCTATTTGCTTTATCACGCGGCGAAGCAATGCCCCGTCGGACAATTGGCCCGGGAATTCACCCTGACACCGGCAACAGTGAGTGATGCCATCACCACCCTGGAAGAGAAAAAACTGGTTTTCCGCGAGCGCTGCCAGGACGACCGCCGCCTCGCTTTGGTTTCCTTGACGGCCGACGGCAGGAAAACCGCCCGTCGCCTTTCCACCTGGGCCGACGTCATGCAAAAAAATATTGCCCGATTCGAAACGGCAGAAAAAGTGGTGGTGATGAAATTCCTGATGCGGTTGATCGAATCCCTGCAGCAAGCCGGTGTGATCACCCTTGCCAGAATGTGCCTCACTTGCAAGTTTTTTCAGCCCAACGCGCATCCGAACACGCTGGCGCCGCATCATTGCCGGTTGCTGGATAAACCTCTGGCGGATTCCGAATTGCGGCTGAACTGCCCGGAGCATGAGATGATGAGCGTGGAATAAAAACCGGAGTCCAACGCTTCCGTGTTGCGGAGCGCAGGCAAGCCAGCACTGCTGAAGCATTGCACTCCGAGGCGCAGAGTATGTCGAGTCTCACCCTCAAATTCTCCCAAATTCTTCAGGGCAACTTCGCGCCCGGGCGCGTGAATGTGATGCTCACTTTCCAAGTGAATTGCCCGGGATGTTTTCTGCACGCCCTGCCCACCCTGCTGCGCCTGCATGCCGCCTGCTCCGACCGCGTGAATTTTCTTTTGCTGTCCACCGCCTTCGAAGATTTCGAGCTGAATACGCTGGAGAATACCCAAAAGCTTTTGGCGAGCGGCGAAGTCATTGGCGAAACGCGCAAAGCACTGGCGCATTTCGGTCTTTCACGATTTCCTGATCGTATTCCCTGTGCCGTGGCTTTTGACAGCATCGAACCGCCTGCCAATTTTTTGACCGGCGAGCTGCTCGAGCGCATCTGCCGGCGGCTTCCGCAATTTGCCGGCGCCAGCGCGGCTGCGCGCGCGGAAATGACCAACAACCTGCGCGACTATTTTTTGCGCCATTACAAGCGCATCGGTTACACCTTTGCCGCCAATTTGATGCAAGGCACACCAACGTGGAGCATCTTTGACGAGGCGCTGAACCTTCATCAACAGGAATTCGGACATTACAGCGAGGAGAGTCTGCAACGCGTGATCGAAAAGCTGTTGTCCAATTGACCCGGCGAGCAAAACTTCAGTAGTGCGCCGGCAAGAACCAACCGATGAGGAGGAGAATCATGCAGACCGCACGTTGTTCCCGCCACTTGGGCCTCGGCTTGCTGCTAACAGCCATGGCCATGCTCGGCATGGGTTGCGAGCAGAAGGCTAAGCCCACCCATCTCGGCCCTTCCGCCTGGAACAAGCAGCAATGGGCCGAAAAGACCAAAGGCATTCGCACCAGTTACAATCCCGATCACGACCTGAACACCGAGACGCTGACGCTGGTTCCGGGCGATGAGCGCTGGCTGGATTTTGTCTACTGGTCGCTCAACAACAAAGTCGCCGAGCACCAAGTCGAGGCGTATGGCGGCACCGATTGGGAAGGCCCGCAGGGCGGCGTGATTTTTCATTGGGCGCCCGGCAGTCATTGGGAGACGCACACGCTGGCCAGCTTTGGTTTCACCATCGGCCACATCATCGGCGAGCACCGCTGGCGCGATACCCAGTTCCCGGAATTTTTTGAAAAGTACGGCGGCGTTTATGGCGTCAATGTCAAGGACCGGCTGACGGAGATCGATCCGAAATCGCCGGTGCCGTGGGTGGAGTTTCTCGCCTATTGCGGCGGCAGCGACAGTCCGTACTACCGTTATCTTTTCCATCAGGAGGAGTTTGTTGATCCCGCCGCGCAAAAAATTTATTTGATCGGCGGACAGGGCGCCGGTTTTGCGTACAGTTTCGAGCGGTATTATCACGAAGTGCGCGAGGTGCTCACTGATGCCAGCGCCTATCAATTTTTTCAAATGTACGACCTCTACGGGCCGGGATTCGCCTCGCGCGGCAACTGGGCGCAACAAGGCCTTTCCAACGAGATGGTGCGCAAGCTGGGCTATGTGGATGAAGAGGCGGAAAAAGCCGGTGCCAAACCCGGCGTGCCCGGACCGACGCGCTACAACCCCAATCCCCCGGCTCCCGAAATCCCTCCCAACCATCCGATGTATGCGGACATAAAAGCCGGACAGGAACTTTACAACCAGCAATGTACACCCTGCCACGGCATTCAAGGCGATGGCAAGGGATTTTTGGCCGCCGGCTTTGATGTGAAACCGCGCGATTTTCGTCAGGGAATTTATAAATTTCGTTCAACCAACACCGGTGAGCTGCCCACCCTCGAAGATGTCGAGCGCGTCATTCGTGTCGGCGTACCCAACACCACCATGCCGGCATGGGGGCAGTTTCTCAATGACCAGCAGATTCATCAACTGGCGGTATATTTGACCATTTTTTCGGAGCGTTTTACCGAGGCCATCACCAGGGGCGAACAGCCGGTCAAAATCGAAATGATGGCCAAACCGGAAGCCCCGGCATCGGAGATGTTGGCGCTGGGTAAAAAATGGTTTGACGAGCTGGAGTGTGCCAAGTGTCACGGTCAAAGTGGCAAGGGTGACGGACCCTCGGCCGACGAGTTGAAGGATCACTGGGGCGAAAAAATTGCTGCAACCGATTTGACCTACAAATGGACTTTCAAAAACGGACATGCACCGGAGGATGTGTATCGCACCATGATCGGCGGCCTCAACGGCACACCCATGCCGTCATATGCCGATGCCCTGCCCGATGGCAAAGTCAGGTGGGCGGTGGTGGAATACATTCTGTCGCTATCGCCGGCCGAGCGCCCCGTCAAACGCCTGGCTGATTTCAAGGATCGCAAGATGCCCGGTGCCATCACCAAAACCGGAGTCATCAGCGCGGTGATGGATTGATTCGCGGGCTTTTGGGGCTTGCCCCGTTCCTGTGCTGACAATGGAGCGGGGCAAGCTTTTCCCTGCAAAGCTTCAATTTGGCACGCGGCAAACACAACGACAGCTCAACCTTGCGGTTTGCCGCCGCGACCGGCAGCAACAACAGCAAAAGCAAAAGCCAAACGACGTGACTGCATGCATATCGCAATTCATCCCAAGGCATGCACATAAAGTTGCACTGTAAAAAATCCATTTTCACAACAAAGAAGAATGAAATCTTGCTTCAAATTATCGCCCGCCTGGTTCAAACGCAAAGCGATGACCGGCATTTTTCTCGTGCTCCTGCTCATCGCCGGCTTGGGGGTGTATTGGAAGCTCACGCGCGATGTGAAGATCGAGATGCTCAATGTCGGCGGCCGGCAAAATCCCTGCACCTGTTCCAAACGGTTGAATCAGTAAACTGAGAATTGCAAGTCTTGCACTCTCCTCATATCTCACAAACTTCGCAACCCCGTCGAGATCCCTGCCATTGGCTGGCAAAGGTGCATGCGGAAAAGTCTGATCGCTTCCGCCATGATCGAAGTACGGAAGAGCGCGCCCGTGGCCTGTGTCAATTTGCGGTATGCTGAAAATGGTGTCAGGCACGGGCATGTTGCCATGCGCAAGATCTTGCGAGTGACAGGGCTGCCCGCCAGAATGATGCTGTGCTGAATGTTGTGTCTGCGGAGGAAGGGATTCCCGTCGGCCTCGACATTCGAATTGGGTGGTGGGGAATCTCGTCAAGCGGGAACCGCCAGGTGGAGGCACGATGAATCCATGCGAACGCAGGCCCTCCTTGCCGGAGGTGTTCACCGGCAGGCTGCACCGCTGCCGAAACTACAGTAGAATTTGCAGCCGCTGTTCAATCTGATCACGAATCTCGCGAAACCTCGCCAGTCTTTCCTCCTCCGTTCCCGTGGCCGCTGCGGGATCCTCAAAGCTCCAGTGCCATCTAGTTTTGTTCGTGGGAAAATAGGGGCAGGTCTCCTTGGCGTTGTCACACACTGTAATCACGTAGTCGAATGCTATCCCCATATACTTGTCGATATGATCCGAAGTGTGGTGGGAAATGTCGATGCCCTTTTCGGCCATCGCCTTGATCGCCAACGGGTTGACTTTGGTCGCCACCGTGCCGGCGCTATAAACTTCATAGCGGTCGCCGGCGAGATGGCGCAGCAGGCCTTCGGCCATTTGGCTGCGGGCGGAGTTGTGGGTGCAAACAAAAATGACACGCTGTTTTTGGCTCATAAGCTCCCTTCTGAAATTTTCGCGCTGCGGGCGCGCACGACGTGCAATGGAACGGCCGCAACGATGCCGGCGTGCCCCTGGCCAGCAGCGCGTATTTCTATGTGTTGAAAAGCGGTGAGTTGACTTTACAACGCAAGCTTTTGCTGTTGAAGTGATCCGTTTCAATCCGGAGTGCAAAACTTCAGTTTTGCTGCAGCGCCGCCGGCAACGCTGGAGCGTTTGCACTCCGTTTTAATTCGGAGTGCAATGCTTCAGCATTGTCGTGCACCGTGCAACGATGAATCATCACACTCCGCTAAAATCGAAAATTTCATCTAACGTTATGCCGATAAAACTGTCCTTCACGCTGGCGAGTTGCCTGATCGTGCTTGTCGTTGCCCTGAGTTTGGCGTCAAGCGCGCCCGCACAAACCTCGCCGCCCACGCCTGCCGCCATCCGCACGCTTCAATTTGCCGGCGTCACCTGGATCGTCAAATCCGGCTTCGGCGGCCCGGGGCCGAACAACTGGTCGGATAGCCCGCAAAGCGTGTGGGTGGATTCACTCGGCAGACTGCATTTGAAGATCAGAAAGATCAACAACGTTTGGCATTGCGCCGGGGTTTACACCGAACATTTCACCGATTACGGCGAGCATCGTTTCTTCACCGAAGGTTTTGTTGATCGCATGGACAAAAGCGCGGTGCTGGGAATGTTCGTCTATGCCGATGACCGCAACGAGATCGACATCGAATTCACCAAATGGGGCCAAGCCGGCAACCGCAACACCGGCCATTATACCGTGCAACCCTACACCACCTCCGGCAATGTGTGGGATTTCCCGGCGCGGTTGGACAGCGTGCGCAGCACCCACTTTTTCAACTGGCAACCGGATTCGATCAGTTTCGGTTCGCTACAAGGCCATTATCTCGCCGAACCGGATTCGGCAAAGCGTTACCTCCAGCGGTGGACGTACAAAGGCCGCGACATGCCCAACCCGCTGCGGCGCTTGAAAACCAGAATCAATTTGTGGCTGTTTCGCGGCGCCGCGCCCACTGACACCTCCAATATCGAAGTCATTATCGCCAAGGTGATGCAACCTCCGCCGCTGGGCACCGCGGTGGAAAACCGTGGCGAGGCCATTCCCGATGGCTTCCTCCTCCATCAAAATTATCCCAATCCTTTCAATCCCCAAACGACCATCACCTTTTCGCTGCCTGCGCCGGCATGGGTAAGCTTGCGGATTTACGATCTGCTCGGTCAAGAAGTGACGACGCTGATCGACAACCGCCGATATGTCGCCGGCACATACGCGATATTATGGGAAGCACTCACGCGCCAACGAGGCAATTCACCGCTGGCCTCGGGAATTTACTTTTTTACCCTCACGGCGAGGGCAACCACCGAAGAACGTGTGATCTTTGCGCAGAGCAGGCCGATGCTGCTGGCAAAATAGCGACTGGCTAATTTGCAATGCGATTGGCTGGTGCGGAACAAAAAATTTATAAAAAATCAAAAAAAAGACTTGACAAAGCGCATATTTGTATGCATACTTGTAAAGTTTCAAACTTTTCAAATGATAAGAAGACATGAAACTTTAGCAAGAAGGAAGTGACCTGTGCCGGACCTGATTGAAGCCATCTACGCGTTGGTTGAAGATATTGGCAAGGCCTATTCTGATGTGGGCCAGCCCATGCTGAAAGGTCGTCTGGTTGGCCTGCTTTTGACCAGTGATCGACCGCTGTGTTTGGATGAAATTTGCGAACGTTTGGGAGTCAGCAAAGGCCCGGTAAGCATCCATGCCCGGCAATTGGAAGAAATGGGCTTTGTGCGGCGGATGTGGGTCAAAAATGACCGCAAAGATTATTATCAGCTCGCCGACGATTTTTTTATCCACAGCAGTATTCGATATTACAACATGCATCAAAACAGCTTCCGCATTGCCGAAAAATATCTCAAGATCATGGTTAAGAAATATGAAAAGGCCGACCCCGCCGAGCGAGGAAAAATCCGTCCTTTTTTACAGCGCGTCCTCGAAATGTACTTCTTCTACCATCGCGTTTTAGAGTTCTACAAACGGTTTATTGACGAATGGCCTTCGGTGCTAAAGACGCTCCCCACCCTTGATGAGTATGTGCATTCACAAAAAGAAGTATTAGAGAGAAAAAATCATAAACGGCGGGTAGCCGATAGAGAGTCATCGCAAAGGCGACAAAAATAGAAGTAGTCGCTTTTATTTTGATCGTTTCGTTTCATAAATTTCAAACGACTGGAACGTTTGAAACAATTAAACAAATTTCAATTCGCAATAGGTGTCCAAGATGGAAGCAAAACTCTTGATTGGTGGCAAATGGGTGGATGGTGGCCCGTCTCTCGAAGTGAAAAATAAATACAACGGCGTAGTCATTGGTGCAGTGGTCACGGCTCGCCAAGAAGATGTGGAAAGTGCCGTCGCTGCTGCGGAAAAAGCCGCGTCCGTGATGGCGGAGATGCCCGCCTATCGTCGCGCAGAAATTCTTGCTCGCACGGCCACCCTCGTTCGCGAGCGCAAAGAAGAGATTTCCCGCACCATTGCCGCGGAAGCCGGTAAGGCGTTAAAATTTGCCCGTATTGAAGTTGATCGCGCCATCAGCACCTTTGCGCTTGCTGCCGAAGAAACCAAACGCATTCACGGCGAAACCGTGCCGATGGATGCCGTTCCTGCCGGCGAAGGCTATTTCGGGTTTTGGCTGCGGCGACCGGTCGGCGTGGTCGCGGCCATCACTCCCTTCAATTTTCCCCTCAATCTCGTTGCCCACAAAGTTGCTCCTGCCATTGCGGCGGGTAATTCTCTGGTACTCAAACCGGCCAACACCACGCCACTCACATCCGTTCTCCTGTGCCAAATTCTCCAAGAAGCCGGTCTTCCCGATGGCGCGATCAATCTCGTTAACGGCTCCGGAAGCACCGTTGGCGATTGGTTGGTGACGAATCCGCGCGTGGCAAAAATCACCTTCACCGGCAGCCCGGCGGTGGGGCGGCAGATTCTCTCCCGCGCCGGCATTAAAAAAGTGACCATGGAATTGGGCAATACCTCTCCGGTGATCATCGCGCCGGATGCGGATCTCGATTTGGTGGCCAAGCGTTGCGCGGTCGGCGCGTATTACAACTCCGGACAAGTTTGCATCTCGGTGCAGCGCATTTACAGCGATAAGAAAATCCAAGAGCCTTTCACGGAGCGTTTTGTTAAAGCCAGCGCCGCGATGGTGGTGGGTGATCCACTGGATGAAAAAGTTGACGTCGGGCCGATGATTGATCTGCGCGAAGCCCAGCGCATCGAAAGCTGGGTGAAGGAAGCCGAAGCGGCTGGCGCAAAAGTTTTAACCGGCGGCCGTCGCGAAGGCCCGGTTTATTGGCCGACGGTGCTGACCGATGTTAAGCCCGAGATGAAAGTGGTGGCGCAAGAAGCCTTCGCCCCAGTCGCCTCGGTGATTCCTTACGATGATTTCGAGCAAGCGCTGCGCCAGGCTGATCAAACCGAGTACGGTTTGCAAGCCTCGGTATTTACTCGCGACCTCAATCGCGTGTTGCAAGCGATCAAACATTTGAACTTTGGCGGCATCATCATCAACGACACGCCGAACTTCCGCGCTGATCACATGCCTTATGGCGGCAACCGCCAAAGCGGAATTGGCCGCGAGGGCTTGCGTTTTGCGATTGAGGAAATGACGAATATTCAGATGGTGGTCATCCGGCAAAACTAAGATTTTGCACTCCGGTTAGAATTCGGAGTGCAATGCTTCAGCATTGCAAGCAGAACTGAAGTTTTGCACTCCAGCTACAAATCGGCGTATAACGCTTCAGCGTTGCTTGCGGAGGTTCCCATGCGAACAAAAGCAGCCGTTTTATATGAAATGCAAAAACCGGCGCCCTACGCCGTATCACAGCCGCTGGTCATCGAAGAAATCGAACTTGAAGGCCCCGGCTCCGGCGAGGTGTTAGTGGAAATTGTCGGCGCAGGTTTGTGCCACTCCGATCTCTCGGTGATTGATGGCTCGCGGCCGCGAGTAATGCCAATGGTGATGGGTCACGAGGCCAGCGGTATCGTCCGCGAAGTAGGTTCGGGTGTCCATGACCTCAAACCCGACGACCACGTGGTGTTCGCCTTTGTGCCGGTGTGTGGTCATTGCCTTCCCTGCGCCACCGGCCGGCCGGCACTTTGCGAAAACGGCGCCAAAGCCAATGTTAGCGGTACGCTGCTCAGTGGCAGCCGCCGGTTCAAAAATACCGCCGGGCAGGAGTTGAATCACCATCTTGGCGTCTCGGCTTTCTCGCAATACACGGTTGCGGCGCAGGAATCCCTTGTCAAGATTGATCCGACCCTGCCGCTCGAAAAAACCGCGCTATTCGGTTGCGCGGTGATGACCGGTGTCGGCGCGGTTGTCAATACCGCCAAAGTTGAACCCGGAACGAGTGTCGCGGTATTTGGCTTGGGCGGAGTCGGCCTGAGTGTGGTGATGGGCGCCCGCGCTGCCGGGGCGTGGCCGATTGCGGCGGTGGACATATTGGAGAATAAACTCAAGTTGGCGCGGCACGTCGGCGCCTCATATACCGTGAATGCAAGCACCAGCGATGCGGCGCAGGCGGTAAAGGATTTGACGAATGGCGGTGCACATTATGTTTTCGAGGCTGTGGGCAATGAGCGCGTGTTGACGCAAGCTTACGCGGCCACACGCCGCGGCGGCAAGACCATTACGATCGGGCTACCGCATCCGAGCAAACAGTTTACGATTTCCGCCGTGAGTTTGGTCGCTGAGGAGCGCACGGTGATGGGTTCCTACATGGGCTCGGCGGTACCGAAACGGGATATTCCACGCTTTATTTCTTTATATCAAGCCGGAGTTTTGCCGGTGGATTTGTTGCACAGTAAGACCATTCAACTTGAGGAAATTAATGCCGCCTTCGATGCGCTGGCACGGGGTGAAGCAGTGCGGCAGGTGATTCGGAGTGCAATGCTTTAGCATTGCACTTGACGTAAAGAAGCAAATCGGAGTGCGACGGTTTACCGTCGCGGTGATGTGGCGGCAACGACAACAAAAAATGCTAAAGCATTTGACTCCGAATTTATTCACAAGAGAAGAGGTAAGAAATGACAACATTGATACTCCCAGTAATCTTCGTCTCAGTCCATCTCATCATAATTGCTTTGGGCTATCTGATTAAATACAAAAAGCAGATGTGGCTCATCGCCGGTTACTCCGCCAAAAGGGTTAGAGACAATAATGGTCTGGCGAATTGGGTCGGCTCAGGGGCGCTGCTGGTGGGAGTATTCGGCATTGTGGTTGGAATATTATACCTGGCCCTGCCCAAGTTCATTCTGGAGTTGACGCTCGTCTATATCGTTGCAGTGCTTGCTGGATGCTTGATTATGGTTCAAGGCTGTCAGAGATTTACAAATAAAATTGTCAAAAATTAAGCATTGGTTTATACACATTTACAACGCTAAATCTTTTGACGCCGTAAATCGGAGTGCGACGGTTTACCGTCGCGCTGGTGTGCGGATAACAACAGCAAACGCTGAAGCGCTTGACTCCGAATTTATCTTGTAGCAAACAACAACGCTAAAGCGTTGTACTCCAAAAAATATGCACCCCAAAACCTTCGCCTGGTCGCTCTTCGGTCTTTACATGCTTGGCACTGCCGTCATCGCGCTCTTCGGCAGCCGCAAGACCAAAAATTTTCGCAGCTTTGCGCTTGGCAACCGCGATATGCATCCGGCGTTGGTCGGCGTGGCGTGGGCGACGTCGATGGCTTCGACTTTGACTTTCGTGATCAATCCCGGATTTGTTTATGCCTTCGGCTTCAGCGCGTTTATCTCGCTGTCGACTCCTCTGGTGCTGGGCATGACGGCCGGAATGTGGCTACTCTCCAAAAGATTTCAGGACAGCGGCGTGGCATCCAATGCGCTTACTCTGCCGCATTGGGTCGGCCTGCGCTTCAAGAGTCCCCTCTTTCAGCGCGTCTTTTCAGCGATGACGCTGCTCAACGTTTTTTACGTCGTGCTCATCGTCGTGGCCTCGGCCTACGTGATGCAAAACACCCTGGGCATCAGTTACAACGCCAGCTTGCTCATCATCATCATCTTCGTTTTCACTTACACCCTGTTCGGCGGCACTTATGCGCATGCCTACACCAACCTCTTTCAAGGCCTGTGGATGACCGGCGAGGCTTTTCTGCTCGCCTTTTCCGGCTTTAAATTTTTTGCCCATGGCCTCGAGGGATTCATCACGATGCTGCAGGACAAAAACACCGTTTTGCTCGGTTGGACGAATCCGGACTCGCCGTTTTTCTCCACGCATTTTGAAGTGTGGGTTTGCCCGTTTGTCATCGGCTTCGCGCTCACCGCCCAGCCGCATCTTTTGACGAAGACATTATATTTGCGCAAGCCTGAAGATTTGCGAACTTTTGTATGGACCGGCATTCTGAATTACGCGGTGTTCTGCATGATTTTACTCGCTGGCTTCTACGCCATCCTCACGCTGCCGTCCAATCTCAATCCCGATGCGGCGATGGCCTATTACATTGTCTCGACTTTTCCACCGGTGGTGGGCGCGCTCATTTCGGTTTCCATTCTCGCGGCGGCAATGAGCACGTTGGACGGCATTTTAGTGGCGGTCTCGGCCATCGTTGCCTTTGATTTGTTTCGCAATTGGCTGGCGCCGGCGCTGTTTAAGACTCGTGAGGAAGCCCGGCTCAATGTGCTGGCGATGCGAGCCTCGAAAGTGATTGTCATTCTGATGGGCGTGGGCGCGTATCTGTTGAGCCGGAATCCGCCGGTGTTTGTCGGCATCTTTGCCAGTATTGGACTTTACGGCATTTTAGCGGCGAGCGTCGGACCGATTTTGGGCGGGCTGTTTTTGAAGGAGCTGAAAACCTGGGTGGCCTTTGTCGGCAGCTCTTTGGGATTGTTTGTGCATCTGGCGTTGTATTATGGCGGCTATTCGCCGAATACGGCCAAGACCGCGACGATTTCGACGTTTGCGAATGTGAGTTTTATTTTCGGATATACGCTGTTGGTGCAGTGGAGCAAAGCTGGCAAAACTAAAGTTTTGCACTCCGAATCTATTGCCGTAGAAAGCGACCGGAAAACTCAGGGGGTGTACTCGACACATCGAGAGAGAATATGACACCATTAAATTTTACGGAATCCGATTATTACATCGGCGCGCGCACATGCCATTACGCTTATCTCCAACGCGATGATTCGTTGCCGCCGATTGTGTTTCTGCACGGCATCACCACCTTCGGTCATTATTTTGACGAGGTGGTGAAACACCTGCCTGTGAACAATTCCATCTATCTGATGGATTTTCGCGGGCACGGGTTGAGCGATCCCGGCGAGGGGTTTTATACCATCGGCTCCTATCGCGATGACATCCAGCATTTCTTGAAACTCATCAATCGGCGGGTTCACGTGGTCGGCCATTCGCTGGGTGGACGAGTTGGCATCTCACTTACCGCAACCTATCCGGAGCACGTCGTCAGTCTTGCCATTCTCGACGTGGCGCCAACGGTAGATCAACGCGGGTTTGCGCGCCTTTACTATGGCATCACCAACATGCCGCGGCCGTTTAGAAACCGCGAGCACATCTTTGAATTTTATCGCACTACCTGGGGCGGCGCCAAAGATCGGTTTATCGAGTTGATGATAAAATATGGGATGATAGAAAATGCTGACGGCACGATTTCTCCGCGCTTTGATCCAGCAATTTTTTCGTTGCCGCCGGAGGTGCTCGTGGCGGAGATGAATGAGCTTTGGGCGTGCTGCCGTAAAATTCGCGTGCCAACAATTATTGTGCATGGCGAATTCAGCGACGTTTTGAATGAGCCAATCGCCCGGCAACTGCAGCAAGCGATTACCGGCTCGCGCTATTTTGCGATCAAAGGCGCCAGGCATTCCTTGGGCGCCGATGCGCCGCAGGAGGTGGCGGAGATTTTGAATGAATTTTTGCCATCGGTAGAAAAGCAAAACTAAAGTTTTGCACTCCGAACTTTAACCAACAGCAGTAAAATGGCAAGTTACTGCAGGAGCTTTGCTCTACTGGTTTGTGCCCTCATCATTCCCGCCTCCATGGTCTGGGCGCAAATCACCGAAGGAGATTTTCAATCCAGCCGTTTAAAAACGCATTTTCGCGAAAGCGGCAATCCGCAGGGGCAAGTGGCTTTGTTCATTCACGGGAATCTTGTCTCGTCGGTTTTCTGGACCGCGATCATGGAGCGAATGCCGCCGCAGTACCACTGCTTTGCCGTCGATTTGCGCGGCTTCGGAGATTCCGAGACCAAACCGGTCGATGCCACCCGCGGCGTGCGAGATTGGTCAGACGATGTGTTTGCCTTTCTTGCGGAACAGTCATTGGTTGGCAGCGGCAAAAAAGTTCACATGGCTGGCTGGTCGATGGGTGGCCTGATTGCCATGCAGTACGCCGTCGATCATTCGGAGACGCTCCTTTCCTTGATGCTGGTCGACCCGATTTCACCGTATGGCTTTCTCGCCACCAAAGACGCGGCAGGAACACCCAACTATGCCGACTTTGCCGGAAGTGGCAGCGGCACGACCAATCCTGAATTTCTTCAACGCATTGCCAGCCGCGATACGACCACGGACAGTCCTTTCTCACCGCTCAACATCATGCGCAACTTTTTTTTCAAACCCCCTTTCATCGCGCCGAATGAGCGCGAGTTGCTGGCGGGGATTCTGAAATCCGCTGTCGGAGATGATAACTTTCCAGGGGACGTTGTTCCCAGCGCCAACTGGCCGTTCGTTGCCCCCGGCGTCCGCGGCACCCAAAATGCCTTTTCACCGAAATATGCCAATACCAGCTCACTGATCAACATTCCCAACAAATTTCCGATCCTTTGGGTTCGCGGCGCTAAAGACCAGGTGATCTCCGATTCCTCCTTTTTTGACCTCGGCCATCTCGTCACCATCGGCGCTTTGGACCCAGCTTTTCTGGCCTTGTGGCCCGGCAAAGCGGTCTTTCCGGCGCAACCGATGGACACGCAAACCCGCAGCGTGTTGAATCAATATCAAGCCAATGGCGGGAGCTACACGGAAGTGGAAATTGCTGACGCTGGTCACACCCCGATCGTCGAAAAGCCGGATGAGGTGATGATCCATTATTCGCAGTTGCTGCAGAGCACGACTTCGGTAGCTGCCTCTGCTTCGGAAAATCTCTCAACCGATTTTCGTTTGGAAGCCAATTATCCGAACCCATTCAATCCAGGAACGAAAATTGAATTTGAAGTAGCAAGGGCCTCACACGTGCATGTGGAGATCTTTAACCTTCTTGGTGAGAAGATAAAGACCTTAGTGAGCGAAGCTCTGAAGCCTGGAAAATATGCCGCAAGTTTCGACGGAACCGGTCTCGCCGGTGGGGTCTATCTTTACCGGCTGGAGGCGGGCAACTTTTCGACGGCTCGCAAAATGTTATTGTTGAAGTGATTTCGGAGTGTAGCGCTTTAGCGTTACTGGTGCAATAAAACAAAACTAAAGTTTCGCACTCTGAAATATCGGAGGGCAATGCTTTAGCATTGCCTGAAAAGCTGAAGTCTAAACCGGGGTGCGATGCTTTGTATCCACCCGGTGAACCCATCTTGAAGCTTGCCACAGTAAGAGATATTTTTGAACTTTTTTCAGCGCGCGCTTTTGTGGCGACCAGCCGGAAATGGCAACCGAATGGCAATTCAGCCAACAACACT
>JAPDPX010000005.1:300000-546766 GCA_034506255.1 candidate division KSB1 bacterium
CGATCATTCGCCGCCGGCTGGTGGTTTTCGAGCGTGAAATGAACCGCACCCTGGCTGTCTTTCCCAACGATCTCATCGACAGCGTGGAGGTGTCGCAGCCGCCGGTGCGCATCCTGGCGGCGCTAGGCGCCATCCTGGCGCGGCGGCTGGCGCCCGAGGAAAGCTGATCATGCCGCCGCAGGTTGGCGTGAACGCCGGCTGACTGTGCGAGGCACCTGTCACGATTCCAGAACCTTGCGGTAGTCAAACGCGAGCTGATCGCGCACCTGGGCCAGCTCGACCCACTCGCAACGGCCTTCGCGGGAGGAACGCAAATTCCCGCTGGCCACCCGGCCTTCGAACACCACGTCCAGGGTGCGCACCCAGGTGCCGGGCCGCCGGCCGGAGAGAATGCCGACCACGCGCATGTTCTCCAGACGCAAGCCGGTTTCCTCCTCGACTTCGCGATGTGCCGCTTCCTCCGCCGTTTCGTGCAATTTGAGATGGCCACCCGGCAGGCCGTAGCCCTTGCCATCCCGCCGCATGATCAGGAGGATTTTGTTGCCGTCCCGCACCACCACGGCCACACTGGCAAAGGGAGGCAACTGTCCGGCGGTCAGGACATACAACACGCGCTGCAGGAGCGCCAACAACAGCCGCAAACCCAGGTAGTAAAATTTCACTGTCATCTCCGCACCGCTTGACATGGCATGAGCTTTTGGTCGGCTGCTGCGCCGGCCGTCAGGGCAGAATACGTCATAATAACGCCGAAAAACGCGCCACATTCAAGACGATTCTGCAATATCCGCCACACTCGCGGCCGGAAGACGGGGGCGGCCCCGGTTTGCAACCGTGGGAGCACGGCAACTGTGCAGGGCAGCGGGCATTGCTACCGGCGGCGGTGTGGCGCACCAAATTTCGCGCAGGGGTTCCGTATTCCCGCCGAGCGCGGGTATAGTGTATGTTAGTTGCAGGAAAGGTCTGTGCCTGCGACAAGACATTGCCAGCGCGAACCGGCAAACATCGGTCGTGGACGGGAACTTTGCCCCACCGAAACAAGGATGAACCTGCCGCGGCTTTCGGTCAGGACGGCATGGCAACTGGTGATGCGGCGCGGAAAGGGAACGATCCCCTGTATCAGAGCCTCACGCTTGATGGTGAAGGGAGTAAACCTCCGTGGACAAGAAAAGAATCCGTCTGGTGCTCTTTTCCACATGGGGGAGCGACTACAAACAGGTTGAGTTCAGCCTGTCCACGTTCGCGAGTCTGCTGGCCGGCGGTGTGTTCGTTCTGTTGCTTCTGGGAGCGGGCCTGCTCTACGGTTCCAAACTCGCCTTTCATAGCCTGTACATCAAGCTGCAGGAACGCCAGCAGGCGCGGTTGATCGAACGCTTTGCAGAATGGCACAATCGCGTCGAAGACCTGGCGCATCGTTACGACAAGACGCTGGGCAGCACGCATTCGCTGGCCTTGACAATGCAGGCGCCGGCGGATGACGACAGCACCGCCTGGCTCGATGGCAGAGGCGGCGCCTTCGTGGATGAAGACGACAACATTCTGCCGCGCCTCACCGGCGGCAAAAGCGAGCCGGAGGCCAATCCGGAGGGGGACGAGCCGGAGGTGCGCGAGGAAGTCGATCTCAACAGTCTCAATCCTTCGGAATTGATCGACTATCTGGAATCACGCCTGAGTGACACGCGCGAGGCGCATCAGATCATTTTTGAGAAATTTGAAGAACGCCGCAAGCAGCTCGAGCATATTCCCTCGATCAAGCCGATTTTCAACGGCCGGGTGACGGACTTTTTCGGCAAGCGGATCGATCCTTTCGTCCGCCGCATTCGGCACCATCGCGGCCTGGATATCGCTGCACCGCACGGCACACCGGTCTATTCGCCGGCTTCGGGCACGGTGGAGTTCGTCAAAACGCGCTATGTGCCCCGTCGCGGTTATGGCCGGGTCGTCATCATCAATCACGGCTATGGCATGAAAACCCTTTATGGCCATCTCTCCAAAGTCAATGTCAGTATTGGCCAGCGGATCGAGCGCTGGGACGTGATCGGCATGGTTGGCGAAACCGGCCGCGCCACCGGCCCGCATCTGCATTACGAAGTCTGGCTGGATGGCAAGGCCCGCGATCCGGAAGAGTTCATCATCAATGAATGACCAGCGCGGCTTGCTGCTGCCGCCGCGCCATCAAAAGCGATACCCTCTGTGCCACGCAGGCGATGACATTTCCTTCATCGCCTGTTCTTTTTTCCACCCGAAAAAAAACTTGAGTCTCTGGGCGAAATTTGCTAGGTTGCATGTGCTGCCGGCCGCGGTGCCTTCTGCCGCAGCACCGACGCAGGCAAACGCGCGCAACGTCCTTGCGGCGGGGTCGGTCGGCCCCCGTGTGCTGTGCTTGCCGTTGCGGCGCACGAGCACCGGCCGGGCGCATCGTCAACCATTTCGATCCCTCATGAATCTTCCGCTGCATGAACTCCGCCGCGCGTTGCAAACTGTGCCACCGCGCCGCCGCGAACCGGTGCCGGGCTTGCAGCATTCGGCGGTGCTCGCCATTTTGTTCGAGGCGGACGTCAGCGGGCGGCGCGAGACGCAGGCGGTTTTCATCATGAAAACGAGTGACGGCTCCCGGCATGGCGGCCAAATTGCCTTTCCCGGCGGCCGGCTCGAACCACACGACCGCTCGCTTTTGGCAACCGCGTTGCGTGAGACGCATGAAGAAATCGGGGTGGCGCCGGCCGAGCTGGAGGTGTTGGGCACTCTGGGTCACTTCAGCACCATGACCACCGGCTTTGATGTCGCGGTTTATGTGGCGCGGCCGCTCACCCCCCTGCGCTATGCGCCGCAACATCATGAAGTCGCCGCCATCTTCGAGGTTCCCATGCGCCTGTTGTTCGAACAGTTCGATCCCGGCCTGGAAATTCGCTCGCGCGAGGACTTTTTGAAGCTGCATTACCACGTGGCAGTGGCACCACATCTCAAATTTCACCATGACAACTGGCCGCAGGCCCGGCGAACGATTTGCATTTGGGGTTTCACCGCGCGCGTGTTGCATCACTTCATGGGGTTGATCAGGAGAGAATTGCGGGTTTGAGCGCCGCGCCCTCCGGCCCGGCGTGTCAAACAGCGCGCATTATGCCCGTCACGCAAAATTCTCAGGCCAACCATGAACGCTGCTTCACCCAAAACCTTGCTGCCGGTGACCATCACCTATCTCGAAATGCTTGCGCCGCCTGCGCGCCCGGCGCCGCCGCCCCGCCCGGAGGCCACCATCATGCACGCGCAGCATCCCACCGTCTCCTTTTATCGCTACCTTTACAACACGGTTGGGGCGGCGTGGAACTGGATCGACCGCCGCAAACTTTCCGATGCCGCGCTTGCCGCGATCATCCAGCATCCACAGGTCGAGGTGCATGTGCTTTATGTGGCAGGCGTGCCCGCCGGTTATGCCGAGCTGGATTTCCGCCGCCTGCCGGAGGTCGAGCTGGCCTATTTTGGTCTGCTGCCGGAATTTCTGGGCCGCGGATGGGGGTCTTATCTGCTCGATGCCAGCCTGCGGCGCGCGTGGCAGCGCCAGCCGGTGCGCGTGTGGCTGCATACCTGCACGCTCGATCATCCGCAGGCCCTCGCCTTCTACCAAAAAGCCGGTTTCGTGCCCTTTCGCCGGGAAACCACGATGGTGGAGAAACTGGCGGGCGAAAGTGGTGACGATGCGAATTTTACACTTTGAGGGCGGGAAGTTTTTTACTTTATTGAGCCGGATGATGTGGGCCGCGGCAAGCCGTGGGATTGCAAAGATGTGTGATCGCCAAACCAGCGGAGGAATGCCATGTCCAGTCTTCACTCATACGGCTGTCACCCCGGGCGCCGCTCGCTTGCGGTGCTGCTCTTTGCCATGCTCTGGCCGGTGCTCGCTTTCTCCCAGAATCATTTTCAGTACCGCGATCAAACCGAAGACAACTATGTCATCGTCGTGCAAAGCGCCACGATCAACGGTGAGGCGTTGGCGGTCGGCGATGAGATCGGGGTGTTCACGCCCGCTGGCATTTGTGTCGGCGCGACGGTGGTGGCCGGGCCATCCAATCAAACCCTGACGGCCTGGGAGGATGACAGCTTCACGCCGGAAGTCGACGGCTATCGCAACGGCGAAGCCATGTCGTTTCGGGTGTGGAAGGCCACCAGCGAAATCGAAGTCCCGATGCCGGCCGCCTATTTGCTCGGGGACGGCACCTTTGGCAATGGCGCGTATGCACTGGTGGTATTGAGCCGGGAGTTCAACTTCCCGCCGCGTCTGCGTCTCGCTGCCGGATACCGCTTCGCGGAAGACACCAATTTCGAGTTGTCTCTTGATGAGGTGGTGACGGATGAAAATGATCCGGACAACAATCTGACGTGGAATCTGCAGGCAGGCCCCAACCTCACCGTGACGCTTTTGCCCGGCAATCTCGCCCGCTTTTCACCGCCCACCGACTGGTCCGGCACGGAGCAGGTCACATTTGTGGTTTCTGATCCCCGGGCGGCAAGCGACACGGCACACGTTCTGCTCGAAGTCTTCCCCGTCAATGATTTGCCGCAACTGCAACTGCCGGCAGTCCTCACCATCAATGAAGATGATACCACCCAGGTGCTCAACCTCGATGACTATGTTTCCGACGTGGAGAGCGCGGACGCGCAAATAAGCTGGCAGGTCCGGGATGACGTCCACCTCAAAACCTCCTACAATGCGGCGCAGCGCCGCTTGCGGCTGCGGCCAGTGCCGGATTTCTTCGGCACCGGTCATCTGCGCCTGACCGCCATCGACGCCGACAGCGGTACGACAGAAGGGATCTTGAACGTCACAGTCGCCCCCGTGCCCGATGCGCCCACCCCGGCCATCCTGCTCGCACCCACACGGGGCAGCCGGGTGGACACGCTCAACGTCAGACTGCTGTGGCGTGCCTCGCGTGACGCCGATGGCGATGCCATCACCTATGTCGCGGTCTACGGCACCTCGCGCACCCTCACCACCCAGGCGTTTCGCTCACCCTCCCTGTCGGACACCAGCTTCACCATCACCGCCGGCTCGCTGAAGCGCAACAATCTCTACTACTGGCGCGTGGAAACAACCTCGGCGGACACCACGGTGTTCAGCGCGATCGACAGTTTCTCCACCGCCACCACCGCGATCGAGGAAAAGAATGAGCTGCCGCGCGTTTTCAGTCTGGAGCAAAATTATCCCAATCCCTTTTCCGTGAACGGCAGCGGCATAGCCAGCCAAACCAGCATCCGCCTGCACCTGCCGCAAACCGCGCAGATTGTGCTGACGATCTACAACACCATCGGCCAGAAAATTCGCACGCTGGTGCAGGGTGAGCTGGCTGCCGGACGGCACGAAGTTTTTTGGGACGGCCGGGATCAGGCCGGGCGGCTGGTGGGCAGCGGCATCTACTGGTTGCGGCTGGAGTCCGAAAAATTCCGCGCCACCAGGAAAATGCTGGTGGTGCCATGAACATTTTGATACCGGAATCGTCCTCGAGTGTGACCTGTTTTTTTCCGGCACCCGAGCACGATGCCCGGCATACTTCATGATCACACCGCAGAACAGCAGGCGCGCGCCTGCTCTCACCACGGCCCCGGCCGCTGCAGATGGCCCTCCGCCTCCGGCCGGCCAGCCCGGCGCCGCCCGCGGCGTGATCATCGCGCTTCTGCTCCTGCTCTTTCTCGGCCTGCTTGATGTCCAAATTCTCTCCCCGATTTTGCCGGGGCTGGCAGTGAGTTTTCAGACCACGATTGCCGCCATGGGCATCGCGGTCACGGTTTATGCGGCAGCGGCCTCGGCTTGCGCGCTGGTCATCGGGCCGCTCAGCGATTATTTTGGCCGTTTGCCCTTCCTGCGCTGGGCCGCGCTGCTTTTCACCCTGGCCGCCGCAGGCGCCTGGCTGGCGCCCGCTTTTCCATTTTACCTGGCCGCGCGTCTGCTTGCCGGCCTGGCTGGCGGTGTAATTTCCGCAGCCGTCATCGCCCAAATGGCCGACTCTTTTCCCTACGAATCCCGTGGCCGCGCGATGGGCTGGATTGGTGCAATGTATTTTGCCGCGGCGGTGGTCGGTGTGCCCGCAGGCGCCCTGCTCGCCGGCAGTTGGGGATGGCGCGCGCTTTATCTCGTCCTGGCAGGCGCTGCCGGCGCTTTAACGGTCTGCCTGTTCGCGCTGCGGGCAATAAAAACCCCGCGCGCACAGGCTGCGACTGCACAGGCGGAGGGGGCCAATGATTGGCGACTGCTGCCGGTGGTGACCGGCCAGATCAGAGCCTATTCCCACTACTGGCGCGCGCCCCGCACACGTCAGGGGCTGTTGCTCGCCCTGGCTGTGTCAGCCACCACTTCCCTGCTGCTGACTTATCTCGGCGTGTGGCTCAGCGCCCGCTTTGGGATGTCCACCGCCGAAATTGGTCTGGTGTTTCTGCTGACGGGTCTGGCTGCCACGATCACCGCCTTGACGGGCGGGTGGTGGGCCGACCGCTTTGGCAAACGCCGTGTCATCATTCTCAGCAGCGCCATGCTGGTGGTGGTATTGCCGCTGCTCGCCCATGTCACCACACTGGTGCAGCTTTATCTGCTCTGTGCCGCGGGTGGCATGCTGCTGGCTGTGCGTGAGGGTCCCTTCCAGGCCTTGTCGACCGAGGTGGTGCCGGTGCAGGAGCGCGGCGCTTTCCTGGCGCTGCGCAACTTCACTTCGCAGCTCGCGATTGCCGCGAGTGCCGCGGCGGGGGGGGTGCTGTATCAGGCCTTTGGCTTCCGCGCCATTTGCTTTGCGGCGGCGGGCAGCAGTGCCCTGGCATTGATCGCGGCGGCGCGCCTCTCGCTGCGCGCACAATCGCATACCGGCTGGAAACGTGCGTGACAGGGAAAAAGCTGATCAACAGCTCGGAATCATGCCGACATCTGCCTCCTCCCCCACTAAACTCGGTTCGCGCTGGCGGCGCGGGTTGCGGCGCACATTGATCGCACTGGGTCTCCTCGTGCTGGTGTCGGTTTTCCTGGTGATCCCTTACACTTTGTCGTGGCTGCTCACCCATGCCAAATCCCGGCCGTTGAAATACGAGGTGGTGGCCACTCCCCAAGATTACGGCGTCGCGTATCAAACCGTGAAATTTCACGCCAGTGACGGCACGCCGCTGTCCGCCTGGTGGCTGCCGG
This sequence comes from candidate division KSB1 bacterium, assembly GCA_034506255.1. NCBI lineage: Bacteria > Pseudomonadati > Candidatus Zhuqueibacterales > Candidatus Zhuqueibacteraceae > Candidatus Coneutiohabitans > Candidatus Coneutiohabitans thermophilus. The sequence goes on from JAPDPX010000005.1 coordinate 307,160, forward strand.
CGGATTCTTCGCCGGTGGTGATCATCTATTGTCACGGCTTGTTTCGCTCGAAACTGGAAATGGTGGAACGCGCCAGCGCCTTCAGGCGACACGGGTATGCCGGACTGGTGCTGGACTTCCGGCGGCACGGCGACAGCGGCGGCGCATTGTCGAGCCTGGGCTACTTGGAGCGCCTGGACGTGTTGGGTGCGGTGCATTTCATTCGCGACAGTTTGCGGCTTGCGCAACCGATCGTCACCTTTGCCGTGTCGATGGGAACCGCGGCCGCCATGCTGGCCGCCGCCGAGTCCCCGGAAATCACCGGCCTGATTCTCGACAGCAGCTTTTTGTCGTTCGACAATACCATCGCCCATCATGCACGGTTGTTTTTCGGCTTGCCCCGCTTTCCGATTGCCGATGCCGTGATTCTGTTTACCCGCTGGCGGATTGGCTTCCGCAGCGAGGCCTTCGACATGCGCCAGGCACTCCGGCAGATCGGCGACCGGCCGCTGCTGTTTGTTGCCGGCAGCGCGGATGACCGCATGCCTCTGCCGGTGCAGCAGCAGCTCTACGCCGGCGCGCCGAGCCGGCACAAGAAGCTGGTCATCGTGCCTGGCGCACGCCACGGTGCGGCTTATCGCACAAACCCGGATTTGTATCAACGGGAAGTCATGGAATTCCTGCAGGTCATTGTTCAGGATGACAAGCTGCTGTCCGCGCCGGCAGCTTCCTCCCCTCCACCGGCGGGCAACGCACCGCGGTAACAGCGGGGTGGTGTAAAAGTTGAAATGTTTTTTGTCCTGTACCTCAGAATGAAGGAGGCTCATGTGTTGCACGCGAAGCGAAGCGTCGTCTGGCCGGTGATCATCCTGGCTGTTGGTCTGTTGCCGGCCGTCAGTCCAGCACAAAAACAACTCACGGTGGAAACCATTTTCGGCAGTCGCGAGCTGGCGGGCACCCTGCCCAGCGCCGTGCAATGGACGCCGGATGGCAGGGCCTTCACCCATCTGCGGCGCGGCGAAGATGGCACGCTCAACCTCTGGCGCTATAGCGCCGCCAGCAAACAAAAAAGCCTCTTGCTCGATTCCAAAAAAGTGAGTGTGCTGGCGGAAGAGAGGCACGAGAAGCGCTTCGTGCTGGGCAATTACTTCTGGTCGCCGGACGGGAAGAGCCTCCTGCTGCCTTCGAACAATGATCTCTACCTTTACGACCTGGCGTCAGGCAGCACCCGGCGGCTCACCACCGACGAGGCAGAGGAGCGTGATCCGCAATTCTCGCCGGACAGCCGGCAGATAGCCTATCTCAAAAATCACAACCTGATGGTGCAGGATCTGGCCAGCGGCAGCGTGCGGCAGCTCACCACCGCGGGGGAGGAGCACATTCTCGTGGGCCGCTTCGACTGGGTCTATGAAGAAGAGTTCAGTATTCGCACCGGTTTTTTCTGGTCGCCGGACAGCCGTCATCTCGCCTACTACCAGCTCGACGAGCGCGAGGTCAACGTCTTCCCGCTGGTCGATTTCATTCCGGTGCACAACGTCGATGAACCGATGCGTTATCCCAAAGCGGGTGACCGGAATTCGCTGGTCAAAATCGGCGTGGTGGCGGCGGATGGCAGCAACGGCGGGACACGCTGGATCGACCTGGGCGCGGAAACGGACATCTACATCCCGCGCATCAAATGGCTGCCAGGCGGCAGGGAACTGGCGGTGTTGCGCCTGAATCGCCGGCAAAATCATCTGGAATTTTTGATTGCCGACATTGCGACCGGCAACACCCGGCTTTTGTTCGAAGAGAAGGAGGACAATGGCTGGATCGATATTCATGATGACTGGCAGTTTCTGGCCGGCGGCAGGCAATTGCTGTGGCTGTCGTGGCGCGACGGCTGGCCGCATTTTTATCTGTATGACATGAACGGCCGCGTGGTGCGCCAACTGACGCGCGGGGCATGGGGCGTCACCAAGCTTGAAGGCGTGGATGAAAAGAACAAGATGGTCTATTTCAGCGCCACGGAAAAGAGCCATCTGGAGTCCCATCTCTACCGCATCAAATGGGACGGCACCGGCCTGCAGCGACTTACCACTCGTGAGGGCTGGCATGTCATCAATCTGTCGCCCACGGCAGGCTACTATCTTGACCATTTTTCCAATGTCAACACGCCCACGCAGGTGCTGCTGCACAAAAGCGACGGCAGCCTGGTCGAGGTGATCGAAGCCAATGAGATTCCGGCACGGCGGGACTATCGCTTCTCGCCGGTCGAGTTCGGCACGCTCACCACTGCCTCCAACGTCACGCTGCATTACTGGATGATCAAGCCGCCGGATTTCGATCCCTCCCGCAAATATCCGGTGCTCATGTACGTCTATGGCGGCCCGGGCGCACAGACCGTGGTGAATCGCTGGGGCGGCAGCCGCGGCTACTGGCATCAAATGATGGCACAACTGGGCTACCTGGTGGTCTCGGTCGATAATCGCGGTACCGGCGGCCGCGGCAAGCACTTTATGATGCAAACCTACAAAAATCTCGGCGAGCTGGAGACCACCGATCAGATCGAAGCGGCCCGGTATTTGGCGCAACAGCCCTACGTCGATGCCAGCCGCATCGGCATTTGGGGCTGGAGCTATGGCGGCTACATGTCGGCCTTTTGCCTGCTGAAAGGCAACGAAGTGTTCAAGGCGGCGGTGAGCGTGGCTCCGGTCACCGACTGGCGCAACTACGACACGATCTACACCGAGCGTTACATGCTCACCCCGGCGCAGAATCCCGAAGGCTATGAACGCAGCGCGCCGCTAAAATATGCCGGCAATCTCACGGGCAAGTTGCTGCTGGTGCACGGCGCCAATGATGACAACGTTCATCTCGCCAATACCCTGCAACTGGCGATGGCCCTGCAGGACGCGCGCAAGCCGTTCGAGCTCATGATCTATCCGCGCAAAGATCACGGCATCAGCGGCCGCGACACCCAGGTGCATCTCTACAACCTGATGACGGAGTTTCTGCGCAGGAATCTCTGAACGGGTGATCCGTGACTTCAGCCAGTACAGTCACGCCTCATTTCTTTCTGCCCGACCACCGTGGAAATTCGGCCACGCCACAGCGGCCTCCAAAGATTGGTCTGCCTGACATGACGGGGGAGGACACATGCCAAGCGGGCTGGGCATGGACGCGCGGTCGCCCCGGGTGCGGCAGGGCAAGCCGCTGCAACCGGGTGCGGTCGCGTACCGGGCCGTGGCGGGCAGGAGGCGGTGGGACAAAGATGGGGGCAGGGCACGGTGGCCGACGGTGTTGCGCTCCGGTTTTGGCCGCTGCCGGCGCATTTCGCCGTTTTTTTGCGGCCAACCCCGCCGTTATTTCGCTTGACAGTTTTCGTTTATTTTTCTATTATTGCGCCGTCGCTGGCACGACGCAGTACTGCCCGCAGCGCAGTTGTTCTTCGCTCTTCATGTCACCGTTGTAACACTTTCCTGCACGGCTCAAAAGGTTCAGTCGCATGTTGATATCCGTTCGAGTTGACCGCGTGACGCTGGATACGACCGCCAATCGATTTGTCGTCATTCTCAAAGATGACGTGCACAGCCGTTGGCTGCCGATCGTGGTCGGCTCCTCGGAAGCCCAGGCGATTGCCCTGCAAATGGAAAACATCATTCCGCCGCGCCCGCTGACGCACGACCTGATGAAAAGCCTGCTGGATTCCATCGAGGCGCGCGTGTCGCGGGTGGTTATCAATGATCTGCGCGAAAACACCTACTACGCCATCATCGGCGTCAAACTCAACGGCCAGCACGTGGAGGTGGATGCCCGGCCCAGCGATGCCATCGCCCTGGCCCTGCGCACCCAGGCTCCCATCTTCGTCTCCGATGAAGTGATGAAAAAAGCCTCGGTCTCCGACACGGACACCGAGCGCGTCGAAGAACAGCGGCCGATGGATCGCATGGAACGGTTGACCGAAGATCTGCAAAAAGCGATCGAGGATGAACGCTATGAAGACGCCGCCCGCCTGCGCGACGAAATCAATGCCCTCAAAAAGGAACGCCGCAGCGAGCGGTAACGTCCGATTCTTCCCACAACCAGGAGCGTAGTTCCGCAACGCGGAATTATGCTTTTTTCTTTTTATGGAAGTCATCAGCCCGACACGCAAACACCAACAACATGCGCAGGCACACCCCCGGCTCATCCCCCGCTATCATGTCATTCTGCTGGATGATGACGAACACACCTATGACTACGTCATCGAAATGCTGATGCAGCTTTTCCATTACAGCCGGGAGCAGGCCTTCCTGCTGGCATGCGAAGTCGATGCCGCCGGCCGTGTGATTGTTGACACCACCACCCTCGAGCGCGCCGAGCTCAAGCGCGATCAAATTCACGCCTATGGCGCCGACTGGCGCATTCCCCACTGCAAAGGCTCCATGAGCGCCTGCATTGAACCCTGTGAGAACGAATGTCCATGAACCTCCGGCCGCTGCACGAGTCTGACCTGGAAGCCGCGCTCGCCCTGTGGAACCGCAGCGCCCAGTTCGACCAGATGACACCCGAGTTGCTCGATGAAAAAATTTCCGCGGACCCGGACTATGACCCGAACCTGGTGTTGCTGGCCGAGCAGGACCACCGGCCGGTCGGCCTGATCATGGGCGTAAAGCGCCAGGCAGGCAGGGAGGCTACGGGCTTCATCAAGCTGCTGGCGGTCGACCCCGGCATGCGGCGGCGGGGGGTGGGCCGGGCGATGTTGCAGGTCATTGAACAACAACTGCGTGCCGCCGGAGTGCAGACTATTCGCGTGTTCGACAGCAATCCCAACTATCTTGTCCCCGGCATCGACCCGCGCTACACCGAAACCCTGGTCTTCTTCGAGCGCCAGGGCTATGAGCGCTTCGGCGACACGGCCAACATGGAAGTCGATTTGACCGCCCGCAGCTTCGATACCAAAGCCGAGGAGGAACGGTTGTGCGCCGACGGCTTCGAAATCCGCCGGGCGCTGATGGCCGATTGGGACGATGTCATGGCGCTGCTCTCCCGGCACTGGCCCGCGTGGATTCCCGAAGTGGAACGCGCGCTTTCCAACTATCCCATCAGCCTGCATCTCGCGCTGCATCAAAAGAAAGTCGCCGCCTTTTCCGCCCATGACGGCAACAACCAAAACACCGGCTGGTTCGGCCCGATGGGCACCGACCCGGATTATCGCGGCAGAAACCTGGGTGGCGTGCTGTTGCGGCGCTGCCTCGCCGATATCAAGGCGCAGGGGCATCGCCGCGCCATCATCCCATGGGTGGGGCCTTATGCTTTTTACCTGCACCATGCCGGTGCCAAGATCACCCGCGTGTTCTGGCGCTACCGCAAGAAATTCTAAAACACAATCCCCCGCAAGCATCACACCACCGGGCGGACACCGCCGGTGCAGGCACGTCCCGTGAGGCCGGGCCGGCGTCGCAGGCGTGCAGCACGCTGTTCGCCCGCACCACCTTCATCCCTGGAACTGACATGCACCGCCATCCGCGCTTTGGCCCGTTGCAGTCGAAACTTCTGCCACTTCTCCTGCCCCTGCTTCTGCAGGCCCAGGTCAAACCGGGCATCGAAGTCTTGTTGACCGAACAGCTCGACCTGATCAGGGGCAAACGGGTGGGCTTGATCACCAACCCCACCGGGGTGACTTCACAACTCGTTTCGACCATCGATGCACTGAACGCACAACCGGGGGTGACGCTTGTCGCCCTGTTCGGGCCGGAACACGGCGTGCGCGGCGACATCTTCGCGGGTGAATATGTCGCCGACACCATCGACACCCGCACCGGTGTGCCGGTCTATTCGCTCTACGGCAAAAACCGCGCGCCAACCCCGGAGATGCTCAGAAATGTCGATGTGCTCATTTACGACATTCAGGACATCGGCTCGCGCGCCTACACCTACATCTACACCATGGCGCTCGCCATGCAGGCCGCAGCCAGGCAGGGCATTCCGTTCCTCGTGCTCGACCGCCCCAACCCGCTCGGCGGGGAACTGATCGAAGGCCCGGTTTTGGATGAAAATTTCAAATCCTTCATCGGCCTTTATCCGATTCCCTACATCTACGGCCTGACGGTTGGCGAGCTGGCGCAGTATTTCAATCAGGAGTTTCACTTCGGCACGCAACTCACGGTGGTGCCGATGCGCGGCTGGCGGCGGTACATGACCTTCGCAGAAACCGGGCTGCCCTGGGTGCCAACCTCGCCGCATGTGCCGCATGCACAAACAGTGTATCACATCGCCGCCACCGGCTGCATGGGGGAGTTGTCCGCCGTGAATGAAGGGGTCGGCTACACCCTGCCCTTCGAAGTGATTGGTCACACCTGGATCGACGGCTACAAACTGGCGGCTGCGTTGAACGCCGAGAAGCTGCCGGGCGTGCTCTTTCGGCCGTTGCATTACCGCCCCTATTATTTCGGCCATAAAGACCTGCCGCTCTCCGGTGTGCAGCTCCACATTGTGGCACCGCAAATCTTCCGGCCGATGCTGACCCAGCTCTACCTCCTGGCCACCCTGCACAAGCTGTATCCCGAGCAGAACCTCTTCAATCCCGCGCGCGTGAAAAGTTTCGATCAAGCCATGGGCACCGACTCGGTGCGGCTGCGCCTGCTGCGTGGTGATTCGCCCGCCACGATTTATCTCTCCTGGGAACCGGCGCTCAAGGAATATCGCGCCAGGCGCGCACGCTATTTGTTGTATGATGCCGTGCCGGCGGAAAACAGCGGCAAAGCCGCACCGCAAAACCGGGGCAGAGGACAGAGAAACAAACGCTGACCTCCCCGCTCGGCAACGCGACAAAAAGCGAAACCCCGTGCCGGTGAGCGGAACCGCACAGGGTTTCGCTTTTTGCGGAAAGCAAACGGCAGTTGTCTCAGGCAGGCAGCCGGCGTAGACGCTCTTCGGCAGCCGCCAGGGTTTCCTCCCTTTTGCAGAAACAAAACCGCAGCAGCGAGCGGCCGTCCGCCGGGTTTTGATAGAAGCTCGAGCCCGGCACCGCGGCCACGCCGATCTCACGAATCAACCAGCGCGCGAATTCATTGTCGTTGCGGTGACCGGTTTTTTGCATCAGCCTGCCGGCGTCTGCCATGATGTAATAGGCGCCCCGGGGAATCCAGCAGTCGAAACCGGCAGCCTGCAGAATGCCCAGCAACCGGTCACGTTTCTGTTGATACAGCGCCGCCAGGTTGCGGTAGTAGTCGTCCGCGAGTTGCAGCGCGACCGCGGCAGCTTCCTGCAGGGGCGCCGCCGCACCGACGGTGAGAAAGTCATGCACTTTGCGAATCGCAGTGGTCTGCCGTTCCGGAGCAATCGCCCATCCCACCCGCCAGCCGGTCAAACTGTAGGTTTTGGAAATGGCATTGATGGTGATCGTGCGCCCGGCCATGCCCTCCAGGCTGGCGATGCTGAGATGGGTGGCGCCATCGAACAGAATGTGTTCGTAGATTTCATCGGTGATGGCGAATGCCTCCCAGGTTTGGCAAAGACTGGCAATGCATTCCAGCTCCTGGCGCGAGAAAACCTTGCCGGTGGGATTGTTGGGCGTGTTGATGATGATGGCGCGGGTGTGCCGGTTGAAGGCCTGGCGCAGCTCGTTCTCATCGAAGTGCCAATCCGGCGGATGCAGTTTGACAAAGCGCGGCCGTGCGGCCGCGAGCAGGGTGTCCGGGCCGTAATTCTCATAGAAGGGTTCGAAGATGATCACTTCATCGCCCGGATTGATCAAGGCCAGCAGCGTCGCGATCATGGCTTCCGTCGAACCGCAGGTGACAGTCACATTTTTGGCCGGCTCAACCTGCAGGTGGTTGTAGCGCGCGGCTTTCGCCGCGATGGCCTCGCGCAGCCGCTGGGCGCCCCAGGTGATGGCGTATTGATTGATGTCCGCGCGAATGGCTGCGACGGCAGCCTCTTTCACCGCCGCGGGTGCGGGAAAATCGGGGAAACCCTGGGAAAGATTGACCCCGCCGTACTGCAGCGTCAGGCGCGTCATTTCGCGAATTACCGATTCGGTGAACGATTCCGTGATGTGCGCAACCGCTGGTTTCATGGATCGGGCTCCGCTCTGTTCATACTTGTCAAGCTCCCGTTGCTGCACCCAAAACTTCCGGGCGCCGGGGCGCGGCCGGGCGGCCACCTGCGCCGGCCGCGGGCCGCCAGGCTGCAATCGAGTTGCGAAAGAAGAGCATTCCTGGTAATCCCGCCGTAACATGTGGCGTGGCGCAGACCTCCCAGCCCAATGCTGCCAACTCTTCGGGAAAACAGGCCGACATGCGGTCCACTCCAGAAGGAGGCGCCACTCCAAACCGATCGCTCCGCCGGGGCTGTTTTGGGCACGGCCTCGAGATGAGAAGGAGGACAAACGGCAGTTCCACCCGGGACCTCATGTTTATAGCAAGACAGAGATTCCACCCTCGATGTGAAGATCAAAACCCAAAATCCGCCCACGAAAACGAAGTCCCACGGAGGAAGCCATTTCGTGGGATTTCATATTCATGAGCGAAAGGATGAGTCGCCCTCGACATCAAACACAAACAATCCGTCCACGAAAGCAGAACTCCCTCGGAAATGGTTGGAGCTGTTTTCATGGGAGAAAAGACGTGACGCCTTCGGCAAACGGGCGAATTTCGCAATCAGGGCTGTTCTACATTCGAAAAAAAGTTTTGTCTGACTGTGACCGGCGGAGTTTTGTGAACACGCCATTTATTCCGGGCAGCAGCAAGCCGGCAGGCAAAGTTCCGGTTTGACAAAAGTGCGCCGGCGGCGGCCCGACCCCGCGGCATTCATTCCCTCACACTTCCCCGGGGTTCTCCGGCCTCGGGAAACCCCGGCACCGCCGGGGTTGAACTGCCGGGAGAACGACATTACTTCCCAAATATCTCGGGGAACGAATCTTTCACGCCATTGATCACGAATTGCACCGCCATCACCGCGAGGATCAAACCGAGCAGCCGCGTCATGAGGTTGATGCCGGTTTCGCCCATTTTGAGCAGCAGCGCACCGGCATAGTGATAGATCACATAGGACAGTGTGCCGGCAAACAGGATGGCTGCGATGATGATGGCGAGGTGGGCGAAATGCTGCGCCTGGGTGGTGAGCGTCATCACGGTGGCGATGGCACCCGGGCCGCTGATGAGCGGGATGGCGAGCGGCACGATCGCGATGTCATCCTTGACATGCGCTTCCTCCTGCTCGCTGGGGGTGAAGTGCACGCGCGATTTTTGTGCTGCCAGCATGTTCATCGCAATGCCGAACAGAATCAGGCCGCCGGCGATGCGAAACGCGCCGATGGTGATGCCGAACATTTTCAAAATAAAACCGCCCATGAGCGCGAAGAGGGTGAGAATCAACACGCCCACCAGGCAGGCGCGGCGGATGATGGCATGCCGCTGCTCCGGGCGGTAGTCATTCAGCAGACTCGCGAAAATCGGGACGTTGCCGAGCGGGTCGGTGATCACCAGCACGGCAACGAAGGCATTGAGGGCAAAGGCCAGCATGTTTTTTTCGGTTTGTGGAGAGTGCCGTTTGGGTTTTGCGGGAGGCTCTGTTTTGCCGGCACGGGCCTGCTTGTTGGACTGCTGCCGATGCGCCAGGCCGGTGTTTCGGTGAAAATCCGGCTGGCAAGGCGCGGCGTTTCATGATGCCCACCGTCGCAGGCACTCCACCTCAGCCGGAGCGGCAACATGGTGGGACACCGGACGGACAGTAACAAGCGCGGCCGGCCTCACCGGTCCGCGGCGGCCGGCTGCAACACCAGGACGTTGCGGCATTCCTGCGCCAGCCGGGTGCGATCGAGGAGGATGCGTTTGTACCGGCCTTGCTGCCACAGTTTCACTTGATCCTGATAATGCGGGCTGCGGGGCTGGCCCGAAGCGCCGCCGGGCAGGACCTGCAGCCGCACCTGGGGCGCCGCCATGTCAACGATCATGCGCACCGAGGGCCCAATCACGGCGGCATAAGGTTTGGAAAGATGGTATTCCGCCTTGCTGATGGTGTTTGCCGAGCCGCCGATCGGGATCGGGCCGACGTTGAAGAGATAATCCAGCGGCCGGCGCTGGCCGAAAACGTGAGCCAGTGTGAGCTGGTGCAACCGGCCCCATTCCCAATCACCGATGATGCCGCCGAAATGCTTTTCCAGAAATGCCAGCGCCGTATGCAGCGACTGCCGCGCAATCTCCCGGGCGGTCTCGCGCCGCTCCGTTCTGCGGTCATCGAACCAGGGCGAGGCCGGGTGTGACACGAAGTGTTCGAGGCTGCGCACCGCCAGGTTCGACCATTGTGTGTAACTCTGAAACAGGGAGTCGCCCAATTCATCGCGGAGGGTGGCGCGCAGGAATTCCAGCGACCAGACGTTGAAAATCGCCGCGGCCACACTTTCCACGCGTTCGACGTAGTCCCATTCCCGCAGGAGCAGCAGGGCATTTTGCTCCAGGCCGGTCGGCGCCGCGTCGAAGCCGCCGCCGGAGTCCCCTGCTGCCGTGTCCGCCAGCAGGGCCAGCAGCCTGGGCAGCACGTATTGCGCATGCTTTGAGAACTGATCCTGCTGCATGTCGGCAAACACGGCGGTATCGACTTGCGCGTGTTGCTCGAGCAGCTCGGTGATGCGCTCGATGCGGCTGGACGGTTCCCAGCCGACCGAGAGGTAATAGGGATAGTTCCGGTCCTGCATGCGGTTGTTGGCAGTGGCGAGAAAGTGTTGCGGCGGATTGAAGGCGTGGGGCATCTGCTCGAAGGGTATTGTTCCAATCCAATCGCCCGCCTTTTCCCAGCCGCGATAGGGCAGGTATCCCCTGCCGTCGCGGCGGATGGGCACCGCACCACAGGCCCAATAGCCGATGTTGCCGGCGGTGTCGGCATAGACCACGTTTTGACAGGGCGCGGCAAAGTGGCGTGCCGCGGCCTGGAATTCACTCCAGGAGCGCGCGCGATTGAAGCCGAGAATGGTGCGCAATTCATCGGAATTTTCGAAGCCGCTCCAGCGTATGGCGAGCGCCAGCGTGTCAAAACGCACCACGCTGAGAATTTCGCTGACCAGCGGACCGCGCGGCGTTGCCCGCACCACGAAGTCCACCGAATCGGCATCCTTCACCGGGATGCGTTCCCGCCGGATGATCAGCTTCTCCCACGCCTGGCCGTTCCAGTATTCCTCGGGGTTTTGCGGATTGAGCTTTTCGAAATAGAAATCGAGATCATCGACCATGCCGTTGGTGAAGCCCCAGGCAATCGCACGATTGTTACCCAGCACGATGCCGGGCGCGCCCGGAAAGGTCACACCAGCGACATCAAAATCGCCGGCGGACAGATGCATTTCATACCACACCGAGGGCAGGGCCAGACCCAGGTGCGGATCATTGGCGAGAATCGGTTTGCCGCTGCGGCTGCGCTGCGGCCCGACGACCCAACTGTTGCTGCCCAGCACGCCGGCGGGCATGCCGGGTTGATTGCGCGTTGCCTGCGCCAGCTCCAGAAAATCCGCGACGCGCGTCGCCAGCCCCGGCGATGCCGGCAGGATGGCGGGCGTATTCTCGCGCACGGCGGGGAACAGCTCGAGCGCCAGCGAATCGCCGAACTCTTCCGCAATTTTGCCGAGTGCGGCTTCACAGAACCAGGCGTAGCACAGTTGAAAGGCCATGAGGCGGGTCAGCCCGATGCTGTCTTCGATTTCCCAGGGCTGGGGTTTGTAACCCAGGATGCTGAACTCCACCGGCAGCCGGTCACGATGGGAGTTGATGAAGTCATTGACGCCGGCGGCATAGGCCGTGAGTGCAGCGCGGGATTGCGGTGAAATGTGTTGCGTCAGGCGGCGGGCAATGTGATGAAATCCCCAGGTGCGGAGAAACTTGTCTTTGGGCAGTGCCTCCGGTCCGAAAATCTCTGCGAGCGTGCCGCGCACGGTCCGGCGGGTCAAATCCATTTGCCACAGCCGATCCTGCGCCGTGACGTAACCGGCGGCGCGCCACAAATCCTCCTCGTTTTGCGCGAAGAGGTGGGGGACGCCGTAGCCGTCGCGGTAAACAGTGACGGGGTGCCGCAACCCGGCAACGCCCTGGGTGCCTGCGAGCGCCGGCAGGGATTTGTCGATCAGCCGCCTGCTGAAAAAGGCGATCACCACCAGCAGGGCGAACAGAAAAAGCGCCACACGCAGAACCGTCTTGAGAATCTTGGGCATGCTGTTTTCCTCCCGGAGATCATCACAAAAAAAGAGCAGGCGCAAATGACTTGTGCCTGCTCGCCTGTGCTGTAATGCCATCATTTTTGCGCGCCAGCAGGGAAACGCCCTGTCCGCCGCTTCGCTGCCGGCCGTTTTGAGCGGCTTGTGGCGCGCGCTTTTCACTCCGGCTCAATTATTGGGGGGCACGGTGCCGCGTCGGGCGCGGCGCTTGGCACTGTCTTCCTTGGGCTTGGACACCGTGGTGGCGGAATCCCTGCCAGAGGGGCGGGCCACCGCGCCCACGGTCGTCGGTGGCAGCGGCTGGGCGGCGGGCGTGTGTCCGGCCGGTGCCGGCTCTTCGGGGGTGGCCTGCCGGCGGCGGTCGAAGGGTCGCTTGCTCACCTCTGCCTCATCGCCCGAGCCGGCAGCAGCAGGAGCATAATAAGACTGCCACCAGGGCGTGTCGTAGTAATATTGCCAGCGCCAGGAGGGCGCCGGCCGCGGCGGCGGCACGGCAATGCCGTGAAAGCCACTGAACCCGGCGGCATGGCAGGCGTGGCAATCTTCGCCGAGGGTGACTGCCACGGAGGGATCCCCGCCGGCCGCTTCAGCGCTGCCGGCAAGGCGGGGATGCTTGATCACGGTGTAACAGCCCAGACTGGTCAGCAACAGCAGGCAGCCAATTGGCAGCGCGAGACGACTCCCTGACTTCGCCATGAGGCACCTCGGTTACAGAATGAACTGGAAGTACGTGATCTTGAACTCACGCACATAGTCTTCCGCTTTCGTTTGATTTTTGAAGAGATCTTTCAAGAAGAGCTCGAGGTAGATGACGTTCTTGATGTTGAGACGAACGGCGGTGTTCATGATGCCCTCGCCGTCGCGCACATCGCGGCGCGGCTCTGCCGGCGTGTCATTGAAGGCGACGTCGTACTCCGCCACGATTTCCAGCCGGGAGGTGATGGCGAGCGTCGCGCCCATGAAGAGATTGGGGTCGCGATCCTTGTCCTTGTTTTCCAGCGACAGGTTGATGCCGCCGTGAAAGTCCAGGCGTTCGAGAAAATCATAGCTCTTGCTGGCCACGGCATAAAATCCGGGGGATTTGTTGATGTAGCGTTCGAGCGTGTCGGCCTTCAGATAGGGCCCGTAGCCCTGGTTTTCGAAGCCAATGGTGATGGCCGGCATGCTGATGCTCTCGGTGAAAAGCTGGTACTTGATCAGCACGCCGGGTGCGGGATTCCAGCTCGGTTTTTTTTCGCCCAGGGCGTCGTTGCCGCCGAAGGAGGCGCCGAACATGAAACGGTCGGAGATGCCGACATTGAGCGAGAGCAACGCACCGCTGTTGCCATAGAAGCGCAGGCCCAGGTCGAAACCGCCCTTGCGCAGCACGCCGGCGGTGGGCTTGTCGATCATGTAACGCGGCCACACGTCCACACCCTGCGCATGCGCCAGACCGCACAGGAGGATGAGCAGGAAAGCGACAAGATTCTTTTTCATGGCTGATACCCGCTTTTTGGATGAGTACTTGAACGTCCCGTGCCGTCGGCGTGGCGGTGAACATCAGGCTGGCAGAATCGGAAGCACACGCCGGCCGGGTTCGAGGTTTTTCCTACCACAACAGGCGCAACAAGGCCAGGCCGCCGGCGCGTGCGGCCCAGGCCATGCGCCAAGGTTCACGATCGGTGGTCCATTCCGGAATGTCGCCCGAGCTGTGGTAATAACGCGAGTAGTCGATTTCGAGCGGCGTCTGTGCGGGCCAGCAGGAGGAGTGCCAGCCCGGCGTTTGTTCAGGCCGCGCCGGCTGATCCCAGGCGGCGGTAAAAATCGTGACGGCCGGAATGTGCTGCGGCGCTTGCAACGTGCCGTGAAATTGCGGCGGCAGGAAGACATAGGCATCCGTGCCACCCTGTGACGGGTTGGTGGTATACGCCTGCCAGAAGCCGGGGCGGCCGCAATACTCTCCGCCAATCCGGTCGAGCGTGCGCAGCAGCGCCTCGTTCCAGGGAATGTCATTGCCCTCGAAATAGATGGCCTGCTGCCGCGTGCCGGTGCCGGTTTGGTCGAAGTTGATCACTCCCAGAATGCGCTCGAGCTGGTGTGACCGCTGCGCGAGATAGGCCCGCGTGGAGAAATACTCGCTGCCCCAGATGATGAATGCGATCGTGTGACGCGGCGGCGGCAGTTTTTTTTCCGTGATCAGGCTTTGCAGCACGCGCGCCGTTTCCATGACCACCGCCACACCCGAGGCATTGTCATCCGCACCCGGTCCGCCGGAATCCGAATCGCCGTGGGCACAATAGATGAAGTGTTTTTCCGGCACCGCGCCGGCAAGGGTGGCAATCACGGTCTGCGGCCGGCCGTGAAAGATTTTGCTCTGCAGGGCAAAGGCCACGCGCGGGATGACGCCCTGCGCGAGCAAAGCCCGCAGGCGATTGCCGTCACTGCGGCTGATGGCAAACACCGGGATGGGATTGTCGCGCCGCTCCGGCAGCGTGCCGATCATGGCCCAGGCGGTGAAATCGCCCTCCCGTCCCGGGGCGTCGGAGAGCAGGGCCACCGCGCCGGCGCCGGCATATGCTTCATATTGCCGGCGCGAAACCAGCTTGTCGGTGAGGACCACCTTGCCGCGCAGTGCCGCGGCGCCGCTTGCCATCGTGACCTCCGCCTCCTGTGCGGCGGCGGCTGGGGAAAAACCGTAAGGCCAGGGTCTGAGAAAACTTTTCGCCTCGGGAAAAACCTGCGCCAGCTCCCAATGCTGCGCTTCATAAACCAGCTTGCCGGGATCGGTGATGAGGGTGCTGGCCAGGCCCCAGGCGCGAAATTTTTGCTGCACATATTCGGCGGCGGCCCGGTTGGAAGAGGTGCCACCCTGGCGCGGCCCATACGCCACCAGCTCCCGCACATACCGCCGCGCGCTGTCGGCGGAGACCAGACGTACGAATGCCTGCTCGGCAGGATGGCCGTTGTTCGTGCGGGCGGGAGCTGCCGGCAGCAGGCAGAGGAGGGCGGCTGTCAGAAAAGTCCGCAAAGTCGTGACCGGCACCAACGCGTGCATCTCCAGCGGTGCAACCACTTCACTTCTTGTCGATTTCCTCGGCGGTGACGATCAGCGTTTCATAGAAAAAGATCCCCATCCCCACCAGGAAGGCGACCCAGGCGGTATACAGCACCAGGCTGAGCACTTGAAAACTCAGAGGGATTTCCGTGACTTCTTCGCTGCCATTGCTGGCGCTTTCTGATTGTGCCGCCGTGCCCGCCGGTTTTTGTGCCGCCCCTTTGAGGTTTTTTTTCGCCTGGTATTTTTCGATCTCCGCTTCCGGCAGGGTGACGAGGTGATACTGATCCTTTATCACGCCGAACACCAGCATGGGCACCCGCAGGCCGAGAATCGCGATGGTGGTGACCGTGAGGGTGCACAGCAGAATGCGCCCTTTGGTCATGCGCCCCCCGGCGAAGAATCCGATGATGTACAACAGAATGCCGACCGTCACCGCGATCCACATGACGGTCGTGTTCATCTGGTAAATCATCGGCAGGAGATCTTTGTCGAACATAATCACTCCAGGGCAACGGCGCGCGATGCCAAGTTAGAAAATTAATTGCGCAATGTCAATCTACAAAACCTCCTGCAGCGCAGCGGCGACTTTTTCGTTCTCCGCCGGCGTGCCGATGCTCAGGCGCAGGCATTGTTCCAGCATGGGATAATGGCTGACATCGCGCACCAGAATGCCGCGCGCCTGCAGATGCGCAAACACCTCCTGCACCGGCTCCTGAAATTCCGCGAGAAAAAAATTGGCCTGGCTGGGATAAAGGCGCAGCGTCGTCATCTGCCGCAGCCGGGTCAGCAACTGCTCGCGCTCGCGCACCACCTCCTGCACCCGCTGCAGCAACTCCTCGCGATGCGCCAGTGCCACCAGCGCGGCGGTTTCGGAAAACAGATTGATGTTGTAGGGCAGCGCTGCCTTGCGAATTTCCCGCACGAGATCCGCATGGGCCATGAGATAACCCACCCGGCAGTTGGCCAGGGCCAGGGCTTTGGAAAAGGTGCGCAGCAGAATCAGGTTCTCATACCTCTGCAGCAGCGGCCGGAAATCCTGCCTGGCAAATTCGACATAGGCCTCGTCCACCACCACCAGCCCGGGAAACTCCGCGAAAATCTCCTCGATTTGCGGCTGGGGATAGGCAACGCCCGTCGGGTTGTTGGGCGAGCACAGGATGATCATGCGGGCGCGCATGCGGTTGGCCGCCTCCAGCACGCGCTCCACCGGCAGGGAAAAATCCCGGCGGTTGAGCCTGACCTCCAGCGCCAAGCCGGAGAGGATTTGCACGGTCAATTTATAAAGCGAGAACGTGGGCTGCGGAATCACCACCGCCACGCCGCGGCTCACCGTCACCATCAGCAGCGCCTGAATCAGCGAGTTCGAACCGTTGCCCACCAAAATTTGCTCCGCCGGCAGGCGGTTGTAATCCGCCAGCGCCGCGGTCAGCTCCTCATGATGAAAATCCGGATAGCGCTCCCAGGCACGCGCTTTGACCCGCTGCCAAAACTCCTCCTTCCACGCCTCGGGAAAGCCGAAGGGATTCTCGTTTTGATCCAGCTTGATGGCCGCGCTGCGGCGCTGCAGCGTGTAGGCGCCTGCCGATTGCACTTCCGGTTTGATGAAATACGACAGATCAGGAGTCATGGTGCGAAAAGGCGAACTGAACGCGTGAAAACCTTTGCTACCCGTGCAGACCAAAAAACTTCAGAATGCCGGAGGCGAAGACGGCATCGGCAAGCAGGGCCAGCAGAAACAGCAAAGCCGCAAAAATGGCCACGATCGCGAGCATGAAGGGAAAGGCCTTGTCGGCCGGTGTGTCGAGCATCACTGGCAGACCGAGCTGGATCACATAACCGGCATAAATGATGCCCGCCACCCAGAGCAGCGTTCCCAAAACAGGGAGGAAAACCAACACCCCGGCGACAAAAACGGGTGTGAAGCCGAATGCCACCAGCGCGAGTGCCGGCCCGAGATCCCTGCGGGAGGAGAAAGTCGGCGCGAGCAGATGCGTGAGATTGGCGGTGCCCTCCACCGCAATCAGGAGAATGAGATAACTCAGCAGCGCGGCGCGGAAATTGACCGGCATGTGCGCGCGCCAGAAACCCAGCAGGAAACCGAGCGCCGGCAGTGCCGCCATCCATATCACGTACTTGAGATACACCAGCACGCTGGCAAGCTGCTCCTTGCGGATCGTCTGCCACTCCGCCGCCGGCGCGAGCAGCAGGTTGTGCACCCGTCGCAGCACAAACATTCCGCCTCCCTTCCGAATTTGGCTGAATCAGGCCTGGTGAGTGAAAAACCACGCGCTTAGAATAAGCAACGCGCGGCAAGAACTCAAGCGAAAAGACCGCGGCCCGGCAAAGCCTCGATTACCCGAGGGCGCGGACAGCCGGCAGACAATTGATACCCCCTGGGCGCAGGCTGGAATGCCTGTATCGATAGCAAACAAAACATTCCACCCCCGAAAGTGAAATCCCGCGAAAAAAGCCTTTTCGCGGGACTTCATTTGCGCGGGAGAAAACGCGGCGGATTTGTCAAGCCGTGGATTGAACTGCAGCCCTCACCGCGCCATTCGCTGCTTGTAATAATCTCCGAAAAGTCTAGATTCCACAGCGCAATCCTGCTCCTGAAACCACTGGAGAAAATGCCATGCCTGCCCCGGAAACCAGCATTCCCTCCCGCCGTGCCACCGATGACGATCTCTTCTATCTCGACCTGGCGCGCGAGGAATTTGCCGCCAGCCTGGGCCGCATCGAAGAAACCGCGAAATATTTGATCGGCGCCATCGGTGCGGTGGCCGGCCTGGTGCTGGCCGGCATGCAGGTCAAGCTCGCGGTCAGTCAGGGACAAGCAGCGCCGGGGACGCCGTTGACCTGGCCCTTCGTGCTGTGGGGCGTCAGCGCCTTGTTCGCCATTTTCGTGTTCTTTCCGCTGCCGTACCGGCACTACAGCGCCTCACCGCAATCAATTCGACAAAAATTTATCAAAGCGCGTAAAGTAAAGTGGAGCCTGCTGTTGGTCTCGACCCTGACGTTTGCCGCCGGGCTTCTGGTGGCGGCCTGGCAGTTTTGAAAACTTCGAGTACCTGAATTTTGCACCCAGATTGATCCCCTCCGCCGGGAACGCCGTTTTGATCGCGACGCCCAATCACCCAAGGGGTGGTGCATAAAAAATTTTGCAGGCAACCGTGCGGTCAACTCCGGTAGGAGTGAACTGTTTTTAGGGAAGCGGCATATCGCATTTCCCCAAACTCCGTCAGGAGTGGCCTGCTTGGTCCTCCTCAAAAAGCCGCGCCAGATCATGAGAAATTCTACAGGCCACTCCTGACGGAGTTTTGTGAACACACTATCTCTTCCGGGCAACCGCAAACCAGCATGCAAAATTCAGGGAGTAACTATTCAGCCCTCCTCTCGCATGTCATTCTGGAAGACTGCGCCCGTAGGGAATCCTTTTTCGCACTAGCACAGTGCGCGAAATGAAAAAAGATTGCCACGGAATGACAGCCTCTTTTTGTACTTGAATAGTTACAACGACAAAAAATTATTTTGTCATCCTACGGACGCAGTCAATTATTTTGTTTTGTTGGCTGCAACCAAAACCGTGTTACATATATCAGTGAGTGCACCATGGAACAGACGAGCCGAAAGAACAACATTTTCATTGTGAAATGCGCCCATTGCCACAAGCCGTTTCACTACAAGGCGAAGTCGGAATCACAGAAGTCGAAATCCGATGATGCCGGCGAAGAGGAAATTGTTCTCGCATGCCCCTACTGCCAAAAGAAATTGATGGTCACTGTGCCGCGTCGGTTTCTGGAAAAAGAAACGCTGTACCGCGGCCCGGTGCGTGAGCTGGAAAGCCGGATAGCCAACGGTTAGCCCGTACGCCCGTTTACCGGCTAACCGGCCAACGGGCCAATCTCTTGGAGATTGCAAGATGCCTCTCGACCTCCTCATCCGCCCGAATATTCCTGAGCACGACCTGAAGGTGCTCACGCGCCTGCGCCAGGAATTCGACCACAAGCTGGAAAGCCAGGAACTGCCCACAACCGAAGAAATCATCGCCCTCGGCACGCATCTCTGGGAAGCGCTGGAGCATGCGGTGGATGGCGCCACCGGCATGGAAAAAATTCTCGCGCTGCGTGAACAAGCCATTGCTGCGGCTACCCACGTGCGCCTCATCATCGAATCCGGCCAGCCGGAAATTCAGGCGTTGCCTTGGGAGCTGACGTTTCATGCCGACCAGCGCCTCGGCTTTCTCAACCGCAATCCCGACTTCACCCTCCTGCGACGCTGGCAGCCGCCGGACAACACCACGCCCGACCTGACCGGCCGGCCCCTGAAAATCTTGCTCTTCGTCGCCTCGCCCGAAGATCTCGACCCCGAAAAATCCCGCCTGGATTTCGAGACCGAAGAGAATTTTCTGTTCGCGCAATTGGATGAGGCCATCAGCCGCGGCGAAGTGGAGATCGACGTGGCCGAAGACGGCACCCTGGAAACCCTGCAAGCCCGTCTCGAAAACAATGTCTATCACGTCGTGCATTGCAGCATGCACGGCCGCATGGAGGAGGGCCACGCGGTTTTGTTTTTTGAAGGTTATGCCACCGGCCGGCAGCGCGCCATCACTCCCAAAGAGTTGATTGACGTGTGGAAAAATGCCAAAGCGCCGGTGCCCTGCTTCTTCCTCTCCGCCTGCCAGAGCGCGCAACCCGACACCCAACGCGCGGTGCCGGATTTTACCCGCGCCCTGCTCGCGGACGGCGTACCGCATGTCATCGGCATGCGGCGCTCGGTGGCCGATACCGCTGCCACCCATTTCGCCGGTCATTTTTATCATGCCCTGGCCACCGGCAAAGCCATTGATTGCGCCGTCACCGAAGCGCGCCAGAAAATCACCGGCGACCTTGCCGGCGGAACCACAGACCCGCACCTGCAACTCTTCATTGAATTATTCCAGCAGTGGAGCATTCCGGTGTTCTACTCGCGCAAGTCGGAGACCGCCCTGCTCGACGCGCAAAAACCCTTTCAGCCACAGCCCCGGCCGCGCATGAAGAAAATTCGCATTGGCGGCCTGGAAGTGGTGCAGGAGGGCTTCATCGGCCGGCGTGCCGCGAAGCGGGCGCACTACCGCAAATGGGCCAGCGGCGGGAACCGGCACTTGCTGCTCTGCGGCATTGGCGGCGTGGGCAAGACCGCGCTCGCCGGCCACTTTAGCCTGCGCCTGCGCCATGAGCAGCCGGACCTGCAAATTTTCGCCTTTGCCCCGCCGTTCGATCTCGCCGCCATCGAAGAGCAATTGCGCACGCCTTTTCTGCAGGCCGCCAACAAAAACCAAGTTGAAAAATGGCAAATTTTGGAGAAGCCTCTCGATCGTCTGCAAGTCATGCTCGGCGCCATTACCGCTGCCGTACCCACCTTGTTCATCTTCGACAACCTCGAGTCCTGCCTGGATTTGGCCACCCGGCGCTTCCGGCCGGAGCATGCCGCCACCGAGAAACTCATTGCCGCGGTGCAGCGCCAGAACGGGCAGGTGTGGACCCTGCTCACCTGCCGCTACGCCATTGCCAGTGACCAGCTCGCGCACGTGACGCCAGCGGAATTGCCCG
The DNA here is from genome assembly GCA_034506255.1 of candidate division KSB1 bacterium. Classification (NCBI taxonomy): domain Bacteria; kingdom Pseudomonadati; order Candidatus Zhuqueibacterales; family Candidatus Zhuqueibacteraceae; genus Candidatus Coneutiohabitans; species Candidatus Coneutiohabitans thermophilus. The sequence goes on from JAPDPX010000005.1 coordinate 327,927, forward strand.
AGGCCAGCCTCGGCGACATCCTGCGCTTCATGCGGCAATGGCCGTGGCCGGAAACCGTGAGCAGCGACGACAAGGCCGAGATGTACAAAACCCTCGGCGGCAACTTCCGCAGCATCGAATGGCTCTCCGGCCTGCTCACCGCGCGTGAAAAGACGTGGAAAATGCTGCAGCAGAAATTTGCCGGCTTGACACCGCCAGCAGATACGCCCGAGGCCGCACGCCAAACCGTGGCCGAAGCCATGCGCCGTGACCTGATCTTTGAGGAATTGCTCGACCAACTCACCCCGGCCGAGAAATTGCTCTTGCAGCGCCTGACGTTGGAGCCGCGGCCGCTGATCATTGACGGCCTGTATGCGTTGTGGGATGAGCCGGATAATTTGGAAAATGCCGTTGCGCAGTTGAGCAATTACGTTTTACTCGAGACCGCCCACTCCCCGGACCTCGATCTTCCCACCTACCGCGTGGCGCCGTTGGTGGTGGAATTGCTCAAGCGCGCGCCCTTGAGCAAGGCGTTGCAGCGCGACACCCATGCCCGCTTGGCGAGATATTGGCGCTATGCTGGCGAAAAATTCACCCGTTTGATCAGCGATGATTGGGCCGCCTTCGAGCATTTTACCTTGGCCGGAATGCAGCAAGAGGCGGATGAAATGCGTGCGAGCTTGAGCAGGGAATATTTTGGCCGGCAGCAATTTGGCGTGGTGGTGGAGCTGTTGCTGCCGTTTGTGCAGCGCCGGGGTCAGACCGCACCGTGGTGGGCGCTGAATTTGTTGGGCCAATCTTTGCATCATCTTGGTCAATATGATGCAGCCCTGCAACGCTATTTGTCGGCGGAAAAACTGGTCAAGAAGGCAAAGACGAAGGAAGAAAAGAAAAATCTGAGCACGACGCTGAACAACATCAGTCAGATCTATTCTGCACGCGGGGATTACGCCACGGCGCTTTCGTATTTGGAAGAGAGTTTGAAGATAAGCCGCGAAATCGGCGACCGGCAGGGCGAGGGCACGACGCTGGGTAACATCGGCAACATTTATCTTGCGCGCGGGGATTACGCCACGGCGCTGGACTATTTGCAACAAAGTTTGAAGATTCGCCGCGAAATCGGCGACCGGCAGGGCGAGGGCGCGACGCTGGGTAACATCGGCAACATTTATCTTGCGCGCGGGGATTACGCCATGGCGCTGGACTATTTGCAACAAAGTTTGAAGATTCTCCGCGAAATCGGCGACCGGCTGGGCGAGGGCGCGACGCTGGGTAACATCGGCAACATTTATCGTGCGCGCGGGGATTACGCCACGGCGCTGGACTATTTGCAACAAAGTTTGAAGATTCGCCGCGAAATCGGCGACCGGCAGGGCGAGGGCGCGACGCTGGGTAACATCGGCAACATTTATCGTGCGCGCGGGGATTACGCCACGGCGCTGTACTATTTGCAACAGAGTTTGAAGATTCTCCGCGCAATCGGCGACCGGCAGGGCGAGGGCACGACGCTGAACAACATCAGTCAGATCTATGATGCGGCCGGAGATTACGCCACGGCGCTTTCGTATTTGGAAAAGAGTTTGGCGATTCAAAGAGAAATCGGCGACCGGAAGGGCGAGGGCGCGACGCTGAACAACATCAGTCAGATCTATGATGCACGCGGGGATTACGCCACGGCGCTTTCGTATTTGGAAGAGAGTTTGAAAATTCGCCGCGAAATCGGCGACCGGCAGGGCGAGGGCGCGACGCTGAACAACATCAGTCAGATCTATGATGCACGCGGGGATTACGCCACGGCGCTTTCGTATTTGGAAGAGAGTTTGAAAATAAGCCGCGAAATCGGCGACCGGCAGGGCGAGGGCGCGACGCTGAACAACCTTGCCACGACCGCTTATGCTGGCGGGGATTACGCCACGGCGCTCAAGTATTTGGAAGAGAGTTTGAAAATAAGCCGCGAAATCGGCGACCGGAAGGGCGAGGGCGCGACGCTGAACAACATCAGTCAGATCTATTCTGCGCGTGGCGATTACGGCAAGGCGCTGGAGTATTTGGAAAAGAGTTTGGCGATTCAAAGAGAAATCGGCGACCGGCAGGGCGAGGGCACGACGCTGAACAACATTGCAGGCATTTATCTTGCGCGCGGGGATTACGACACGGCGCTGGACTATTTGCAACAAAGTTTGAAGATAAGCCGCGAAATCGGCGACCGGAAGGGCGAGGGCGCGACGCTGAACAACATCAGTCAGATCTATGATGCACGCGGGGATTACGCCACGGCGCTGGACTATTTGCAACAGAGTTTGAAGATTCTCCGCGAAATCGGCGACCGGCAGGGCGAGGGCGCGACGCTGAACAACCTTGCCACGACCGCTTATGCTGGCGGGGATTACGCCACGGCGCTGGACTATTTGCAACAAAGTTTGAAGATTCTCCGCGAAATCGGCGACCGGAAGGGCGAGGGCACGACGCTAGGTAACATCGGCGACATTTATCGTGCGCGCTGGGATTACGCCACGGCGCTCAAGTATTTGGAAGAGAGTTTGAAAATTCGCCGCGAAATCGGCGACCGGAAGGGCGAGGGCACGACGCTGAACAACCTTGCCACGACCGCTTATGCTGGCGGGGATTACGCCACGGCGCTGGAGTATTTGCAACAAAGTTTGAAGATTCTCCGCGAAATCAGCGACCGGGCGGGTATGATCCCCACTTTGCACAATCTGGCCCTCATTTATCTGCAAAACCAGCAGCTTGAGGCAGCGCTGCAATCTTTTATGGAAGCACTGCAACTGGCTCATGAAACCAATTATGCTGAGGGCATCTTCAACGTCTCCCGCGATCTCGGCAGACTGCTCTGCGACCTCGGCCAAAAAAAGCTGGGCCTGCCCTTGCTCCGGCAAGCCCTCGAGGTGGGCCGGCAAATCGGGCATCCGGGAACAGACGAAGTACAAAAATTACTGCAAGAATACACAACGTAACGCAGGTTTCCAGCCTGCCTGCAGACAAGATGTCTGCGCTACGATCTCGCGCTACAGACGGCGGAGCGCCAAGCCTCCTGCCCAAAATTATTCAGAACCGCGAAGCCGCGAAGAACGCAAAGTTTGACCGATTTGATCGCGACGCCCACCCCCCCCAGGGGCATAGGTGTCAAGTTAGAGACTCATGTCCCACCCCTGTTGGGGGTGGAATGTTTACGGCGTGCGAATTCTGTAATTTTCCAAGCTCCGTAGGAGTAAATGCGCTATGTCAACTGTTCACATTCGACAATTCACATATCGTTCCTACGGAGCTTTAATCGCGCATGTAGTTTTCTATAAACATTTCGCTCCTAACGGCGCTGAACAACCGGCCATCTCAAACCAGCAATAACGCTCCTGGCATCTTAGTTTGACACCTATGCCACCCAAGGGGTGGTGCATAAAAAATTTTGCAGGCAACCGTGCGGTCAACTCCGGTAGGAGTGAACTGTTTTTAGGGAAGCGGCATATCGCATTTCCCCAAACTCCGTCAGGAGTGGCCTGCTTGGTCCTCCTCAAAAAACCGCGCCAGATCATGAGAAATTCTACAGGCCACTCCTGACGGAGTTTAAAGACACGCAAGATGCTCCTGTCTACAAACAGTTCATTCCTGACGGAGTTTTGTGAACACGCCATTTCTTCCGGGGAACAGCAAGCCGGCATGCAAAATTCTGGCAGCACAACCGTGATTCAAACCTCAGTGTCAGGATCAAACAAAACATTCCGCCCCCGAAAACAAAATCCCACGAAAAAAGCATTTTCGTGGGACTTCATTGGCGCGGGAGTAAACGCAGCCGATTTGTTCGATCCCGGCAGCAAACAGAAAAAATCCGCCCCCGAAAGCGAAATTCCGCGAAAAAATAATTCTCAGCCGGCCGTGATCTCCTTTATCGCCTTGGTCAGTTCCGGCACGATTTCGAAAAGGTCGCCGACGATGCCATAATCGGCAATGTCGAAGATCGGCGCGCGTTCGTCCTTGTTGATGGCGACGATGGTGCGCGCGGCTTTCATGCCCACGATGTGCTGAATCGCGCCGGAAATGCCGACCGCGAGATAGAGCTTGGGCGCGACCGTCTGGCCGGAGGAGCCAATCTGGCGGTCCGGCGGCAGCCAGCCCTCGTCGCATACCGGCCGCGAGGCCGCCAGCTCGGCGCCCAGCACCCGGGCGAGCTCCTCCACCAGCGGGAGATTGCCCTTTTCCTTGATGCCGCGGCCGACGGAGACGATCAGGTCTGCCTTGGTCAAATCCACCTTGCCCTTGACGCCCTCAAAAATTTCCAGCACTTTGGTGCGAATGGCGACGCCGGAGAGATCGACGCCGGCCTCGCTGACCGCCGCGCTGCCGCCTTTTTTCAGATTGTCGCTGCTCACCGCGCCGGCTTGAAACGTGATGAAATAAGGCGGCGCGCCGGCAAAGGTGAAATCGGCATTGATCTTTCCCTGAAACGCCTGGCGCACCAGCACCGGCGTGCCGTTCTCAATGCGGTAGCCGACGCAATCCGCAAGCAAACCGCGCTCGCAGGCAGCAGCCAGCTTGGGGAAGTAATCGCGCGCCTGGTAGGAATGCCCGGCCAGCACATATTGCGGCGCAACGCGCGCGATGACTTGCCGTGCAGCCGCGCTGAAGCCGTCAGGCGTGTAATGCTGCAATTCGGCATTCTCGGCAAACCAAACCTGCGCCAGGACAGCGGTGGCCGCTTCCCGGGCGGCGGCCGCAGCCGCCCGGCCCAGCACCAGCGCGCTCACGCTTTGGCCCAGTGCCGTGCCCAATTCCTGGCCCGCCGCCAGCGCCTCCCAGCCGATGCGGCTGATTCTGCCTTCGTTTTGCTCCGTGATCACCAATATGCCTGCTGCCATCTTGTGCTCCAGATTGCAATGGGGTTTCCGACCCGTTCACCGGCGGGCACGCCGCAGGGCCGGCGCGTTTCGATGAGAACCGGTCAAATGACTTTGGCTTCGTTTTTCAGCTTCGCGGCGAGCTCCCGCGCAACCTCCCGGGCCGCGCCGGTGAGAATTTGCGTCTTTTTGGTCTTCACCGGCATGGCGAGCCGGTGAAAGGTCACCGCGCTGCGGGTCAAATCCACCCCCAGGCTGGTGGCGCTGATTTCCTGCTGCGGCTTTTTCTTGGCGGCCATGATGCCTTTGATGGTGGCATAACGAATGGCCGCCAGCCCGGACTGGATGGTGAGCACCGCCGGCCGCGGCAGCTCGATGTATTGAAACCAGCCGCTCTCCAGCTCGCGCTTGATCTTCAGGCGCTGGTCGATCACCTGGATTTCCATCACCAGCGAGGCATGGGGCAGGCCGAGCAATTCCGCCAGCAGCACGCCGGTCTGGCCGAAACCGGCGTCATCCGACTGCAGGCCGGTGAGAATCAAGTCCGGGCTTTCGGGTTTGATCACCGCGGCGAGCAGACGCGCAGTCAGCAGCGGGTCCATGAGCGGCTGGTCATGCAGGACGTGAATCGCGCGGTCCGCGCCCTTGGCGAGCGCCTGCTGGATCGCCTGTTTGACCCGCGCCGGCCCGATGCTCACCACGATCACTTCGCCACCGTGCTGCTCCTTCAGGCGCAGCGCCGCCTCCAGGCCGTAGTGGTCGCTCTCGTTGATTTCGAACTGCAGGGCGGTTTCGTCGATCCAGCGGCCGTCGGCCGTGATTTTCAGCAGGGAATCTTTGAGCGGAACCTGCTTCAGGCAGAGGATGATTTTCACTGGGTCTTCCTTCTACTTGAAAAGTTCACGTGCGCTTTTTGCTCATCAGAGCAACAACGGGGCACGGTCTCAAATCCGGTGCGCCCGTGCCGGCAGCCTGCCGGTCTATGCGGGGAGTGTTGCGGCAGCGGCCGGCCGCCGCCAAAATTTCACAGTCCCTGCGGCTGGCGCGGGTTGGCATTCCCCGGCCCGGCCGGGGGGCAGCCGGGCTCACCGCTCACGCCGGCCGGAGGCCCGCTTCAGGGCCCGGGACGGGGAGGCATCAGTTGTAAACGCTCCAGTGATAGCCGTTGAGATCATACACCATCTCGGCGATGCGTTTGCACTCGTCGTCGGAATTGCTTTCCATCTGGCGCAGGTTGCGCCGCACGCGGCGCCAGGCCTCCTCCACGAAGCGGTTGGCGAGCAGCACTTCCTGGCCGGCATGGGGATGCCGTTGCTTCAGCAGCGTGTCGACGCGCGAGAGCACCGCCACCATGGCATAGAGATCGATGACGGCATCCGCCAGCCGCTTCTGCAGGAATTGCCGCTGGATGATCGACTTGCCGTGCTTCATCAGCGTCTTTTCCACCATGCCGTGCAGCTCGCCGGCCATGTCATTGAAACGATCGGCCGCCGCCTGCAATTGCGGATGCAGATGGGACAGGTGATCGTGCGCCACTTTGTCTTTGACCTTGCCGACCGCGTAGCCGGTGAGCAGGCCGAAGCCCTTGATGGGGTCGCGCAGCGCGCGGCCGATTTGCTTGAGATATTCGCCGGGGCCCTCCATGCCGGCGAGCGCGATGAAGGCGCGCAAAATTTCGTTGGTGCCTTCGAAGATGAGATTGATGCGGGCATCGCGCAGCGCCTGTTCGTAGGGATATTCGCGGGAATAGCCGATGCCGCCGGCAATTTGCATGGCCTCATTGACCACCCGCCACAGCGTCTCACTCACGAAGATCTTGCACGCCGCGGATTCCAGCGAGTAATCGACGCCCGGGCGGTCGGCGAGCGCGGTGGTGAGATAGACCATGCTCTCCGCGGCGTGGGTGTCGGCGGCCATGCGTGCGATCTTGTCCTGAATCATTTCGAACGCTGCGATGGGCCGGCCGAATTGTTTGCGATTCTTGGCGTGCGCGGTAGCCAGCTTCAGCAGCGCCTTGCAGCCGCCCAGGCAGCCGCTCGCCAGGCCCAGGCGGCCGGTGTTGAGGATTTCCATGGCGATTTTGAAGCCTCTGCCCATCTGCCCGAGCATGTTGTCCGCCGGCACCGGCACGTTGTCGAAATTCAGCGCGGTGGTGTTGGAACCATGGATGCCGAGTTTTTCCTCCGGCTTGCCGGAGGAAAAACCCTTGAAGCTGCGCTCCACGATGAAGGCCGTGATTTTGTCCTGCACTTCGCCGCCCACCGTCATCGGCGTCTTGGCAAACACGGTGAAGAGGTGGGCGAGGCCGCCGTTGGTGATCCAGATCTTGCCGCCGTTGAGAATGAAATGGGTGCGTTCGGGATTGAGCACGGCCTTGCTCTGGATGCCCGCGGCATCGCTGCCGGCACCCGCTTCGGTGAGCGCAAAGGCGGTCATGTATTCGCCGCTGGCAATTTTGGGCAGATACTTCTCCTTTTGCTCGTCGCTGCCGAACATCACAAGGCCCTTGCTGCCGATGGAGAGATGGCCGCCGAGCGAAACGCCCAGCGAGGCATCAACCGAGCAAATCTCTTCGAGCACCCGGCCGTAGGCGGTCAGCGAGAGGCCGGCGCCGCCATATTTCTCCGGCACAGTCAGACCGAAGAAACCGAGTTCCTTCAACGCCGCGAACACCTCCGGCGCGATGTAGCCCTGGCGGTCGATTGCGACGGAATCGATGTGATCGCGCGCGAACTCGCGGAAGGTATTCACGATGGTGCGCAGATCCTCCTGGGCCTGCGGGGCAAGCACGGGATAGGGGAAGACCAGGTCCTGCAGCACCTCGCCGGCAAAAAGCGATTTGAGGAAGCTTTGGTTTTTTTCATCACCTGCCATGATCACCTCGCGAAGGCGTGCCTGTCCTCACCCGCGGCGGGGCGGGCGGGGCGGCGGCCGATTTTTTTAGTGATAGAAATTTTTGTTTTGTCGCGCCAGGTCGAGCAATGCGGCCACCGGTTGAAAGTGCGCACCGTGGCGGTTGGCGTAGAATTCCAGGCGCTCGACCACGCGGCCAGTGCCGAGACTGTCGGCATAGCGCAGCAGACCGCCGCGGAACGGCGGAAAGCCGGTGCCGAAGATCATGCCGGCGTCGACTTCGTGCGGCCGGCGCACCACGCCCTCGACCAGGCATTGCGCGGCTTCATTGATCATCAGCAGCATACAGCGCTCCGCCGGTTCCTCCCGGCCCAGGCGGCCCTCGCGGCCGGGCGCCAGATCGAGCAGGCCATAGACCGCCGGATCCACCTGCTTGTGTTTGCCCTCGTGCAAATAAAAACCCCTGCCATTCTTCCTGCCCAGCCGTCCGGCTGCAACCAGCCGGTCGAGTGCGCCGTCCGCTGCCATGCGTTCGCCGAAGGCGGCCCTCATCACCTTGCTGACTTTGGCGGCGACGTCAAGGCCGACTTCATCGATCAGCTCGAACGGGCCCATCGGCATGCCGAAAGCCAGCAGGGCCCGGTCGATCTCGGCAATGCTGCCGCCCGCCATCAGCATGCGCGCCGCCTCACTCATGTAAACACTGAGCAGGCGATTCACCAGGAATCCCGGTGCATCCTTCACCACGACCGGGGTTTTGCCGAGCTGTTTGGCAAAAGCCACCAGGCTGGCCACGGTTTCGTCGCTGGTTTGCTCGGCCCGCACCACTTCCACCAGCGGCATGAGATGCACGGGATTGAAGAAGTGCAGGCCCGCGACTTTGTCGGGGCGCCGGGTGGCACGCGCCATTTCCGTGACCGGCAGGGCGGAGGTGTTGCTCGCCAGCACGGCATGGGGTGGCGCAATGCCGTCGATTTCGGCGAAGACTTTCTTTTTGAGATCGAGATTCTCGACGATGGCTTCAAGGACGAGATCGACGCGGCTGAAGCCGGAATAGTCGATCGTGCCGGTGATGAGCGCCATGCGATTCTGCATTTCCTTCGGGGTCATCCGGCGTTTCTTGACGGCCTCCGCAAACACTTTGGCCGCCGCCGCGGTGCCTTTGGCCACCGCGGCATAGTTCACGTCCTTCATGCGGGTGGGCAGGTCATTTTGCGCCAGCAGTTGCGCGATGCCGCCGCCCATCACCCCCGCCCCCAGGACGCCGACCCGCTTGATCGTCAGCAGGCTGCCCTGAAAGCCGGGCACGCCTTTGTCCTTTTTGATTTCCTCGGAGAGATAGAAGACTTTGATCAGATTCTTCGATTGCGGGGTGACGATCGCGCGGCCGAGCAGCTCGGCCTCCACCGCCAGACCGGCGCGCAGATCGAGCGGAAAGCCTCTTTCCACCGCTTCGAGCGCGAGCAACGGCGCGGGATAATGTCCCCTGGTTTCCGCTTTCACACGCTTGCGCGCCTGGTCGAAGAGCACTTTGCGGCCGAGGAAGTTTTTCTCCAGCAGCAGGCCGCGGGCGTTGATCTTGTGCCGCCGCGCTTTGATTTTGTGCTGCAGGGCTTCGCTGCGAAGCTCGATGGCAAAGGCGTGGCCGATGCTGCGCAGCATCTCCGGGCCGAATTCCGCGGGAATGACGCGGTCCACCAGGCCGGCGCGATAGGCGCGCATGGCGTCGACCGTGCGCCCGGTGAGAATGAAATCCAGCGCGCGCTGGATGCCGATCAGGCGCGGCAGCCGCTGCGTGCCGCCGAAGCCGGGGATGATGCCCAGCCGCACTTCGGGCAGGCCCAGCCGGGTTTTGGTGGAAAGGCGCGCCATGCGGAAATCACACGCCAGCGCCAGCTCCAGGCCGCCGCCCACGCAGGCGCCATCGATCACAGCAATGGTCACCTGCGGCAGGGCCGCCAGCTTGTCGAAAACCGCCTGTCCGAGCGCCGCCTTGACCGCGCCCTCTTCAGGATTGGTGATGCCCATGATCTCCGCGATTTGCGCGCCGGCGATGAAGTTGCCCGGCTTGCCGCTCAGGATCACCAGGCTGTGCCAGTTGTTGTGAGCGGCGATTTCGTCCAGCCGCTGATCCAGCTCTGCCATGACGCCGGAGGAGAGGATGTTGACCTTTTCATCGGGCACGTCGATAATCAAAAAGCCAACGCCGGCTTCCGCCTCCAGGCGCAAAGCGGCGGCCGCACGTTGCGCCGGTGCCGCCGGCGCGGGTGAGGAGGGGGTGGTGACGTCGAGAGGCATTGTTTTCGAGCTCCTTGATCTTGCAATCCCGCCCGTCAGGCCGGAACGGGCAAAAGGGAAACAGCAGGCTTGCGGTGGTTGCCGGGCACGCCGGCGGCCTGCGCGGCAGGCCGCGTCACACTCGTTCCACCACCATCGCGCCACCCTGGCCGCCGCCGATACAGAGCGTGGCCAGGCCGAGGTTGAGCCGGCGCCGGCCCATCTCCTTCAGCAGGGTCAACACCAAACGCGTGCCCGAGCTGCCGACCGGGTGGCCGAGTGCGATGGCGCCGCCGTTGACGTTGAGAATGTCACGGTTGATTTCACCGATCGGCTCCTCGCGGCCCAGCCAGCGTTGCGCCAGGGCGCGGTCGCGGAAGACCATCTCATTGGCGAGCACTTGCGCGGCAAAGGCTTCATTGATCTCGAGCAGTTGGATGTCTTTGAAGGAAACGCCGGCGTGCTTGAGCGCCAGCGGAGTGGCAACGGCGGGCCCCAGCCCCATGTGTGCCGGATCGAGGCCGGCGAAAGCATAGCCGCGAATCCGGCCCATGGGCGCCAGCCCCAGGCTGCGGGCTTTTTCGGCGGACATCACCAGCACCGCCGCTGCGCCGTCGGTGATCTGGCTGGAATTGCCGGCGGTCACGCTGCCATATTCGCGGTCGAAAACCGGTTTGAGTTTGGCCAGCGCTTCCAGCGTTTGATTCTTGCGGATGCCATTGTCTTCATCGATCACCGTGTTGTATTTGGGCGGCGGCATCACCGGCAGAATTTCCTCGCGCAGCTTGCCGGAGTCGGTCGCCCAGGTCGCGCGCTGATGGCTCATGAGCGCGAAACGATCCTGCTCCTCACGGGTGAGGTGAAACTCCTTGGCGAGCACCTCCGCGGTCTCCCCCATGTTGAGATTGCACACCGGATCGGTCAGGCCCACCTGCAGGCCGATGATGGGCTTGAAATATTGGGGCCGCAGGTGGGCGAAGGCGGTCAGGCGCTGGCCGACAGATTTTGCCCGCGCGGCCTCGGCGAGCACCTCGGCATATTCCGGCGGGTAGAGCAGGGGGATGTTGCTCATCGATTCCACGCCGGCGGCAACGATGATCTCCGCCATGCCGGCCGCAATCTTGAGATGGGCCTGGGCGATGGCCTCCATGCCGGAAGCGCAGTTGCGCGCCACCGTGTAGGCGGGCACGTGCCGCGGGATGCCGCTTTTGAGCGCGATCACGCGCGCAATGTTGGTGGCTTCCGGCGGCTGGGCAATGTTGCCGACCACCACTTCATCGATGGTTGCGGGATCGATGCCGCTGCGCTCAATCAGCTCGCGCACCACCAGACGGCCCAGTTCCTGCGCCGGCAAACTTTTGAAGTCCGTGCCTGCTTTCACGTAAGGCGTGCGAATGCCTTCGACAATGACGACGTCGCGCATGATCTGTCTCACTCTGCTAGGTTTGACCTGCCTGTCTCACCGCCACTGCCGCACGGCGCGGCAGCAGCCCGCGCCCCGGCTTCAGTGGGGAGAGGTGCCAGCATGCCCGTCAGGAACAACGTGCCGATTTGCTCGGCGGCCTCCTGGAGATCGTATTTTTTGGTGCGGGAGAGCACCCACAGCGTGCTCATTTCGTCGAGTGCGCCGAACAGCGCGCGTTTGAACACGCCCGGCTGAATGTCGCGCCGGAAAACACCGCTCGCCTGCCCCTCGCTGATGATGTCGCCGATCAGGTTGAGATAATCGCTGATGCGGGTGCCGGCATATTGCTTGATAAACTGGTTGGATTGGCGCAGCTCCAGTTGCATCACCGCCGCCAGGTCGGGGTTGGTACGCACCAGCTCGAAGTGCAAATGGATGAACGAGCGAATCTTCGCGGCGGAATCGCGGCACTCGGCCAGCCGCCGCCGGAACTCCTGCAGGATGCCTTCCATGCTCTCTTCGAAGAGCGAGATCAGGATGTCATCCTTGCTTTTGAAGTAAAGATAGATGGTGCCATCGGCAATGCCAGCCTGCCGTGCGATCTCCGCGATTTTGGTGTGGTAGAACCCTTTGCGGGCAAAGGTTTTGGCCGCGGCTTTCAGGATGCGGGCGCGCTTGTCCGGCGTGCGGCCGGCACGTTCGTTGCCCGGCTTCGCGGGAGTAGCGAGTATTTTCATGGCTTGCTCTCGTCATCATGCGGCGCGGCGGCCGGCTTCCGCACTGAATGAATCATCATTCAGAAAAATAGCAAAGGCCGGGTCAAATGCAAGTGATTTTTCCACGGCCGCCGGATTTTTGCAGCCGTCACCGCCCGAACAGCCACCGAGCGGCAAAGCGCCGACACCACGAGGATTGCGGGGCGTGCAGACAGTCCAATGTCACGACCTGAATTTTGCACCCGGATTGATCTCCTCGGCGAGAAACGCCGCTTTGATCGCGACGGCCAATTACCTAAAGGGTGCGGGCATAAAAAATGGTTCTCTGTCGATTCGTGGGGATAAGTCGTGATGCGGCACGCGCCCCCGAACCAATTGCCTGAAGGGCACAGCGCTAAATCTTGATGAAGATCTGCTTCTTGTAAAAGATCGTCATGATGCCGAGCCAAAACCCGATATAGGCAATCGCGAAGCCCAGCGACCCGTTCATAGCACCCAGCCAGGAAGCGAAGAGATTTTGGTAGATCCAGGTCTTCAGGCTGACCGCCGGCGCCGCCGAAACTTTGATGAGCAGAATGAGATGCGTGAACACGCCGGCCAGCACATACAACGCAATCGGATTCATGCCGAAGATGACAAACGGTTTGATCCACCACTGCCAGCCCTTGAGGTCGATGACATAGTGGCACATCGCGAGGAACACCAGCGCCATGCCGGCAGTGAAGACGACGTACGAGGGCGACCACAGCCATTTGTTGATCGGAAAGCCGTAATCCAAAATGCTGCCGAGCAGCAGGCCGGCGAAACCGGCGACGAAGAGTGCGCACACGGTTTCGTACGGCGGCTTGCCGCGCTTCAACCAGTAGCCGGTGAACGCGCCGAACAGTGCCGTGGCAATCGCTGGCAGCGTGCTGAGCAAGCCTTCGGGATCGCGATGCAGATACGCGCCCACCTGCCAGGTGTGGCCGTGGAAGATTTTGTCGTCGAGCCAGGCGGCGAGATTGATTTCCTTGGTCAGTTCGCCCACATGCGTGACCGCAACGCCGTCCTGCATCACGTTGAAGGGCACGAGCTTCATCACCAGCCAGTAAATAACCAGCAGACCCGCCGCCCACCACGCCTGGCTGCGCGGCCGAAAATGCAGCATGATCATGGCCGCGCAGAAATAAACCACGGCAATGCGCTGCAACACACCCGGAATGCGGACCTTCAACAGCGTGTCGGTGAACCAGTTGTAGCCGGCAGGCAGATTCACCGGAATCAAAGCGAGAAAAATTCCCAGCCCAAACAAGATCAGCGTGCGGCGCAGGATCTTCCAGTAAATGCCTTTCGGCTTCTCGCCGGTCTGCAAAATTTTCCCGAAGGAATAGGCCATGGCCACGCCGACGATGAAGAGAAAGAAGGGGAAGATCAGATCGGTGGGCGTCCAGCCGTCCCACTCGGCATGCGCCAGCGGCGGATAGACATGCGACCAACTGCCGGGATTGTTGACCAGGATCATGCCGGCGATGGTGATCCCGCGAAAAACATCCAGCGACAGCAGTCTGTCTTGACGTGATACTGACATACGGTGCTCTCCCGGTAAGCGCAATCACTCACCTCGGTCTGTTGCCGCTGGCTTGCACCAGTTGCTCGATGGCCGTCACCACCATCAATTCCGTTTGCCCGCGAGGGGTTGCCGCTTTTTGCAGAATCGCCAGCTTTTCCTGTTGCCACGCCTCGTCGCTGCTCTGTTGGCTTTCCAGGCGGCCGAGCGCATCCAGTCCGATGCCGGCTATCTCGGCGAGATCCTGCGACAGCGGGGCGATTTCCGCCAGCACGGGCGCGGCTTTGATGACAGGCAATAGCGCGGCATGATTATCGCGCCACAGCACCAGCCAGGATTTGATCTCCGCCGCCTCTTCCGGCCGGCCGGTGCCGGCGAGATAACGCGCCACCAGCCTGCGGAAGTTGCGGGCAACCGCGGCATCGGGCCGGGCGGCATCGACCACGCGCGTGAGCGGCGAAAAGGAATTTTGCCGGCGCAGGCGGTTGCGGTTGTAAAATTTCACCGGCTCGATCACATCAACAAGATTTTTGAGCGCGGTTATGTTGTCACGGCCCGCCAGGCGCCGCAGCATCATGTCATAATTTTTTTCATGCGTCAGGCCGTGTTCCTCGAGCTGCCGGGAGATGACGGCCAGCCGGCGGTACATGTCATCGACATCCTTGACCATGCCGGGCGACCACAAGCGTTCGGCAATCGCCGCAGTGCGCGGCCAGATGCGGGAATCGATCGTCTCCGGCGAAACCATTTCCGACCACATGGTGGCTTCGCCGCCGAGAATGCGGCTGCGCTCCTGCTCATTCAGCGGTGAGTCCGCGGGCAGAGGATCATTGCTGTAGTGGAAATCCGTGGGCTGGATCAAGTCGATATAGTAACCGTTGGAAAGAATGCTCTGATAACCCTGCTGCGCCGCTTTGATCATGGCCTCGCGGCCGCGCCAGGATTGGATCACGATGTTGTTCGGCATGTCGGGATGCAAAATTTCATCCCAACCCACCATGATCTTCCCGTGCCGGGTGAGAATCTGCAGCACCCGCCGGTTGAAATGGGCCTGCAACGCGGCGTTGTCCGGCAGGTTGTGTTTTTGCTTGAAGGCCCGGATCTCGGGGTTGTCGTTCCAATGTGTGGCTTGCCGGCCGCCGTGCTCGATTTCATCGCCGCCGATGTGGAAATAGGGGTCGGGGAAAAGCACGGCCATCTCGCCGAAAAATTTGTCGAGAAACTGATAGGTGAATTCGCGCGCCGGATTGAGCACGGCGGGAAAGATGCCCCAGTCCCTTTCGATTTGATAGGGCCCGGGCGCGCTGCCCAGTTCCGGATAGGCCACCAGCCAGGAGGTGGAATGGCCGGGCACGTCGAACTCCGGCACCACACGGATGCCACGCTCGGCTGCATAGGCGATCACTTCCCGGATCTGCGCCTGGGTGTAGTAGAAACCATCCGAACCCAGCTCATGCAGTTTGGGATAGACTTTGCTTTCGACGCGAAAGCCCTGATCTTCACTCAAATGCCAGTGCAGCACATTCAACTTCACCGCGGCCATGCCGTCGAGATTGCGCAGGATCACTTCGACGGGCATAAAATGGCGGCAGGCATCGATGAGCAGACCGCGCCAGGGAAAACGCGGGCGGTCCACAATTTTCACCGCGGGAAAGAAATAGCCCTGCTCGTCGGCAGCCAGCAATTGCAGCAGGGTCTCCAGGCCGCGCAGACCGCCAATGTCGGTGTTGGCGTGCAGGTGAATTTTTTCGGGTGTGACGGTGAGGGTATAGGATTCGTCTTCACCCAGGCGCACCTGGCCGGGTCGTTCGCAGTGAATGACAAGTTGGGCGGAGTCTGCCGGCCAGCCGGGTCTCACGAAATTCTGCGGCAGAAACAAACCGGTGCGGCCCGCCAGCCGCCGCAGCGCACGCGTGGCGGCACGATACAGCCGCGCCTCCGGCCGGCCGGTGACCGCCATGGTGAAGCTCTCGTGCAAACGAAACTGCCCGGGTTGTAGTTCGAGCTGCGCCGGTTGCGGCAGAAGGTGCAATGACATGGGTTTCTCCCGGGCACTGGCCGGCACACACAGGCCGAGCCAGAGTCCGGTCAACAGCAGGGGAAGAGATGATGACAAGGAAAATCCTCTCCGGACAAATCACGCGCAAAATTCGGGCAGGCAACCACACTCCGGCTGTTTGTGCGAACGCCGGCAATGGCTTGCGCCGGCCGGGCCCTTATGTTGCAGTCTCGAAACTGATTCTCTTCAAGCTTTTGGAAATGATGAAAACCGCCGCGGCAGCGATGGCAAAGAAAAGCAGGGTCATCAGGAATTTTCCGAACAGCAGACTTCCGAGGCCGAAGAGCACACCGTAAATCAAGGCGACCCCGCTGATCCAGCACACGAACAACCTGCCGAAACCGCCGTCACTTTTGACGTCAGGAAGCTGGTCCGCGATCGGCTTCCACCCCCGGCCACCGGGATGCACCTTGCGGTAAAACTGCCGCAGCACTTCCCGCTCGACCGGCGGCGTGAGAAACGTCACCAGCAGCCAGAGGAGGGTGGTGCCGAGCACGACCGGATACAACGTCAATGGCGGCTGCAGGCCCCAGGCGCGCGCCAGCGGATAGATCACCAACGGCGCGATCATCGCCGCGATTTCCGACCAGGCGTTGATGCGCCACCAAAACCAGCGCAGGATCAACATTGCGCCCATGCCGGCGCTGGCGTTGATGATAAATTCCCACGCGCCCGAGATGGTCGTCAGCAGGCGGGTCACCACCAGCGAGATAATCACGATCAGGGCAATGCCAAAGCGGGAGATCAGAACGTAATGCTTCTCGCTCGCCTCCCGTTTGATGAAGCGGCGATAAAAATCATTGATGAGATAAGACGTGCCCCAACTGATCTGCGAGGCAATGGTGGACATGTAAGCCGAGAGGAAAACCGCGATCAGCAAGCCCAACAGGCCGGGCGGCAGATAATCCCGCATGAGTTTGGGATAGAGCAGGCCGGGATCCACCGTGTTCTCGTATTTTTCATAGAACGCCCGAAATTCCGCGGTGTGATAGCCGGGCGCACCGGAGCGCAACAACGCGGGGTCGTGAAATGCCTGCACCGCCTGTTCATAAAGCACGGGGTTCTCCGCCTGCAGGGCCTCGGCATTTTCCGCCCGCGGCAGCAGGAGCAGCGCCGCCAGCGCGACGAGAATCCACGGCCAGGGCCGCACCGTGTAGTGTGCAATATTGAACCACAATGTGGCAAACACGCTTTGCCGCTCGTCGCGGCAGGCCATCATGCGTTGCGCAATGTAACCGCCGCCGCCGGGATCAGCGCCCGGATACCAGCTCGACCACCATTGCACACCGATGTAAGCCAGAAAGGCGCCGATGGTGAGACTGAGTGCGCCGCCAGTGATGCCAGCCGCCGTCACCCCGCCCACGTGCGGAAAAAAGTCCAGCACCTGGGGCGACAGCCTGGCCGTCATGCCGCTCAAGCCCCCGACTTGCGGCAGCCGCACCACCAGCACGGCCAGCACGATGCAACCGAGCATGGCGAAGACGAACTGAAAGCTGTCGGTACGGGCGGTGCCGGGCAGGCCCGAGGTGGCCGCATAAAGCGCGATCAAACCGCCGGTCACTACCACCAGCCAGAAGGGATCACTGCCGGGCAGGGTGACTTTGAAAATCTTCTCCATGGCCTTGTGCACCCACCCCATCACGATGGCATTCATGAACAGACCGAGGTAAAGCGCGCGGAAGCCGCGCAGCACCGCCGCCGGTCTGCCGGAGTAACGCAGTTCGACGAATTCCACGTCGGTCATGATGCCGGCGCGGCGCCAAAGCTTGGCGAAGAAGAAAACCGTGAGCATGCCCCCGATCGCCATGTTCCACCACAGCCAGTTGCCGCCGATGCCGTTGCGCGCCACCAATTCTGTGACGGCCAGCGGCGTGTCGGCGGCGAAGGTGGTGGCCACCATCGCCGTGCCTGCCACATACCAGGGCAGGTTTCTGCCGGAAAGAAAAAAGGCCTCGGTGTTTTGGCCGGCGTGGCGGGAATAGTAGGCCGCAATCACGAGCACCGCCGCCAGCATGACCACGATGACTGTCACATCCAGCCAGTGCAGTGCCGGCATGGTTTTCCTTTCTGCAGGTTGCGGAAACGGCTGGCAGACAACCACCGGTGGCAGCCGGGCCTCGCCAGCCGGCGTTGTTTGAGTGACGGGGATGAAAGTGCGGAATCAATCTGCTGGACGGGAGAGGGAAGGGCCGTGGGCGCGGCGAGCAGTGGGCCCGCTGCCATGCTGGCGGGCCGCGGTTGCTGCCGCACACACCTCATGGCCGCGGGTGGGAAAAGGCGCACGCTCCCGGCTTTGCCGCTGCGAAAGCTGCCGTGTCTTGACTGCAAGGCCATACCCGGTCTGCTGCGCCATCAAATGTGCAATGGGAAATTTCTGAGACACACAAGCGGCTGCTTGTATCAAGCAGCCTGCGGAAAAGATACACTGCCTTTCAGGTTTGTCAAGCACTTTTTTTGAGGTCTTTCGGGGCATCTGTCTTTTGCGGACGGCCACATGCGACAAACAGGGGCGGAGACGATTTTTCGCATGCCTGAATTTTGCACCCAGATTGGCGAGAAATGCCGCTTAAATCGCGACGGCCAACCACCCAGGGGGTGGTGCATAAAAATTTTTCAGGCCACCGTGCGGTCAACTCCGGCAGGAGTGAACTGTTTTTAGTAAAGCGGCATATCGCATTTTCCCAAACCCCGTCAGGAGTGACCTGCTTGGTCCTCCTCAAAAAAACCGCGCCAGATCATGAGAAATTCTACAGGCCATTCCTAACGGAGCTTAAAGACACGCAAGATTTCCATGTCTACAAACAGTTGACTCCTGTCGGAGTTTGGTGAACAAGCCATTTCTTCCGGGCAACGGCAAGCCGGCATGCAAAATTCAGGTTATCATAAAAAGGCCGTGAGAAAAATTTTCTCCCACGAAAATAAAACTCCCGCGAAAAAACATTGCGCGGGCGTTCGTTTTGGTGGGAGGGGAAAACCCGAAGTCTGAGTGGGGAAATCCACCGGCGCGACGCTCGCGAACCGGCTATCTGACCACTTGCAAAGTGCGCGTTTGACTGAAGGTCGGCGTCGCCAGGCGGTAAAAATAGGTTCCGTTCGGGAAGCGCGTCATCTCGAGCGGCACAGAATGATTCCCGGGACCGAGCTCGCCATGATGCTGCAGCAGAAGTTTGCGCCCCATCAGGTCATAGACTTCAAGGGTAACGGGTTCGCGCTGCGACAGGGCAAACCGAATCTCCGTGGCCGCCTGCACGGGGTTGGGATGATTGGGAAACAACACGAATCCCCCGGGCGCAGGCGGGTCAAGCTCCACGCTGGTCTCGATCTCGGGACGAAACTCATGCAAACGCTGCCGCAGACGCTGGATCTCGGCGGCGTAGTCCCGTGAGTTGATGAGGTTGTGCAACTGATATGGGTCGTCGCGCAAATCATACAGCTCCGCGCGATCCCCCTGGTTTTCGACATAAACCAGCTCGCCGGTGTGAATGGCGGCATAGAGCGGGCCGCCGCGCTGCTCGGGCCAGCCTTCGATGAGCAAATCCTCGCGCCAGGAGTGCTCGTTTCGCATCAGTGCCGTCAGAGAGCGGCCGTCGATGCGGGAGGAAATCGGCAAACCGGCCAGCTCGAGCACGGTCGGGGCAATGTCGATGTTCGCCACCAGCCGGCGTTCCACCCGCGGGGAGATCAGCGGCGGGTAGCGCACGGCAAAGGGGATGCGAATCGCTTCTTCATAGACGAACCATTTGCTCACCAGGCGGTGCTCGCCTTCGTGAAAGCCGTTGTCGGAAAGGAAGAACACCACCGTGTTGTCCAGCAGGCCGCGGCGTGCCAGAGTGGCGAGCAGGCTGTCGTTGGCCTGATCGACGGAATACAGACACTGCAACTGCCGGCGGCGGTGCTGGTCGATGCTGCGGGCGGCGCCCCGGGTCAGGCGGGGCAGGGCTTGAATCCAGCGGGGTTTGTCGGAGACATCGGCTTCGTCATAGCTCGGCGGACGGTGCCGCGGCAGATCGGGATAGCGCAGGGTGTCTTCGGGCGCGGGATCAACCGGTGCGTGCGGCGCAGTGTGCGAAAGAAACAGCAGAAACGGCTGCTGCCGGCCGGCCAGGCTGTCCAAAAAAGCCAGGGCATAATCGCGCAGGACATAGGTGACGTACCCCGGGGTGGTTTGCCACACGCCGTTGAAATTGATCACCGGATCGAAGTAAGTCGAATGGCCGGCTTTGCGCGCCGCCCAGAAGTCGAATTCCGGCCGCGGTAATCCGGTGTAGGAGTTCAAATATTTGCCCACGAAACCGGTGTAGTAGCCGGCCTCATGCAGGCGCACCACGAAGGTTTCCTCATGCAACGGATCTTCATTGAGGCGCACGCCGTGCTTGTGCGCATACATGCCGGTGAGAATGCTGGCCCGGCTCGGACAGCACAGCGGCGTGGTGACATAGGCGCGCGTGAAAGTCAGGCCTTCCTCGAAAATCCGCCGTTTCGTTTTGGGCATGAACTCCATCGAATCGAAGCGCTGATCATCGGTGATGATGATCAGAAAATTGGGGCGGCTCGTGCCGGTGGAATCTCCCGCCGGTTGCGCGCCAACCCCGTTGCTGCTCAACAACAGGAGCAGCAGCAGTGACCATTGCCCTGCGACGCAGGCGACGGATGGACGGACAGCTTTCCCTCTCATGTTCAACCCCTTGCTGAAAGACGGTTGGGTGTCATGCGCGGCGTGACGGAGGATGCAGATCCGGCAGGCGGGGCGAGGCAATCTACGGCACGGCCGCAGGTTTCCAGTTTGCTGCTCAAACGTACCAGCAGACCGGAGTGACTGCCGAAGGATATTGCCAGGCGCGATACACAACGCCGGAGACAAGCTGCGGCAACCGGCAACAAGACGGCTGCCAGCAGCCGGGGAGGACGCTTGTCCGGTGGGGCCGGGAGAAATCAGGTGGGAAGACGAGGCGGGGTTGTGCGACCGGCAGCCGCCTGTGCGATCGGCGCCGGCAGCGTTACAGCATGGAAAAATCCCGCACCTGCAAGTAGGCCTGCTTGGGCAACAGCCGGCCATGCACGAGCACACGCTGGTTGTGCCGGGTGGCAGCCTGTTGCATCAGCTCATTGCCTTTGTCATGTGCAATGAGCGTGACAATCCCGCCTTCCGCGGTGCGCAGACCGCAGCGGTGGCTGGCGTCGTGGCCGTGCACAATCTGCAGGGCATCCAGCAGCAGGCAATCAATGCAAATGATTTCGCCTTCGAAACTGGCTTCAATCGCCGGGAAGCGGCTGACGTCAACGCGGGCCGGGGTGCGCATGGCAAAATAAACCAGCACAGCGGGCAGCAACAGCAGCACAACCAGGGTTGCGAGCGCCGGCACGGGCTGCCAGCGGAAGAGCTGGCGCACCTGCCCGCCAAAGCTGTAGCGTGTCGGATAATCCGCCAGAGCCTGCTGCAGCCGGGCCCGCAGCGCCGCAGGCGCCGTCAGCCGGCGGGCATGCTGTTGTACCAGCAGCTTCATTTCTCTTTGCTGCCGGACTTCATGGGCACAGTGCGGGCATTTCGCAATGTGTTCGGCCACTGCGGCGGCGGTGGTCTCGTCCAGCTCCCGGTCGATGAAGGCGGCGGCTTTTGCGATTACCTGCTCACATTGCAAAGTCATGACGCGCCTCGCATGCCAGCATGGTTTCATTCCTGCAACGGTTTCTGCGGCTTGATTGCGCCGGTGCGGCGGGCATACTCTCCCAGATGCTGCTGCAACTGCCGCCGCGCACGCGACAGGCGTGACATCACCGTGCCGATCGGCACGCCCAGGATGCCGGCGATTTCCTTGTAGGAGAATTCTTCGAGGTCGCACAACAGCACGACCATGCGAAATTCAGGGGAGAGCTTTTGCAGGGCGGCGCTCACTTCGTCGCCGAAGAGATCGGCATAGCGCTGCTCGTCGCGAGCGGTGGCAAAAGGATCGGGCCCCTCATCGTCCACCGAAGGGACCGAGTGCAAGTTTTTTTCAAAATCAACCTGCGGCGGCACGCGCTTTTTGCGGCGATACTCGTTGATGAAGACGTTGGTCAGAATGCGAAAGATCCAGGCTTTGAAATTGCTGCCGGCGGCGAACTGGTCGAAGGAACGAAAGGCACGCAGGCAGGTTTCCTGCACCAGATCCTCGGCATCGAAGCGGTGCCGCATCAGGCGCAACGCCAGATTGTACAGAGCGTTCATCTGCGGAAAGGCAAGCGCTTCGAAGCGGCGACGGCGCTCATCCTCCGCCGGTTGTGAACGAAACATGAGATTCCTCACATTATACCAGCCTGCCACCGCGCATGCCTCCGGCGGTTCCAGGATCATTGCGAAGGGGAGAGATGAGGAATCTTTGACAGAAACACATAATCGCGCACCATGGCCGGCATTGGCGGCAGGGCCTCAGGATTGCGGCGAATTGCGCAGCGCCTGCTCCAGCACCTCGCGCAACTGGCCGGCCGAGAGCATGCCCACGAAGTTGTTGACCACGCGACCGGCGCGGTCGATGATAATCGTATGTGGAATGCCGTTGACGTTGTAACGCATCGCGATCTCGGGGGAGCCCACCAGCACGGGATAGGCAATCGGAATGCGCGCCATGAAAGCGGGCACGGCCGCGCGCGGGTCATCATCCAGCGAGATGCCCAGAAATTCCACGCCGCGATCACGATAGCTGGCGTAGACCTCGTTGAAATCCGGAATCTCACGGCGGCAGGGGCCGCACCAGGTCGCCCAAAAATTCACCACCACCACTTTCTCGCCTTCAAAACTGCGCAAGTTCACGGATTCGCCCGTGAGTGTCGGCAGGGTGAAATCCGCGAGTTTCTCGCTTTCCGGCACGGCCGACCGCGCGTTACCGGCGGTCTGTTGTGATTGCGGTTTTTCCCGGCAGGCGTTGAGTGCCATGACCAGAACCAGTATGAGCAGCGCTGCGCTTCCCAGTCTCATGCATCACCTCGATTGGTTATGACAAAATGAACAACAGCGGCGCCGGGCGGAATATTCCCCGTTTCCGCTTCACCGTGTGCGCAACGATAATCAATTATCCGGATTGAAACAACTGGAAATCATGGCCGGCGCGCAAATTCCAACGGGAGTGATCGGCGAATGAGCCCCTCTGTCGGTATGCTCTCGCGCATTGCAGCCGCCCGCCCGCATGTGGCGACGGCACCCACCTCTGCTGCAATTGCCAGGGTTGCCACATCCGGCCGGCGCCAACACCGGCAGGGACAGCTGACACTCTGGGCTCATCTTCACATTTTTTGCAACTAGCCAGGCGGTCAACACGCTGCCGTGCAACCGCGCTTGCTTTTCGCACGGGCCACGCGCCCATTTTCATTCGGAGAAACGTGTCCATGAAACTCAAACCTGTTCGCGCCGCCGCCCTCCTGCTTGCGGTTCTTGTTGCAGGGTGCAATATCTTTTCCCCCTTCAAGCCGGGTGAGCAGAATGATGATCCCGAGGCCCTGCTGGCGCAGGCGCAAGCCGAACTCAGGAACAACAATCCGCAACAGGCACTGGCACTGCTCGAGCGCGCCAAACAGCAGTCACCGCAGACGCCCCTGATCCGCTACTATCATGCGGTCGCAACCATCCGCGCCTACAACGTCAATTTCGACACCTTCATCACCGCGCTGCAGTCCGGCACAGCGGCGCCGGCCGCGGACAAGCAGCGCGGCAACCTGATCGCGGCGGTGAATGACACGCTGCCGTTGTTCGATTTCAGCGAAGCCGAGCTGGCCCGCCTGCTCGCCGTGTTTCATGCCGTGCGGGACGATCTCGAGCCGGTGGTCACGGGGTTGATCAACGGCACCATCAGGCCCGGCGATTTTCCCTTTGCCAATGACGCCTATCTGAGCTGCGGCGTTGCCTCGCTGGTTTACGGCTTCGTGTTGATGCTGGACCAGGATCACAACTACGCCACCGGCTTCCAACTCGATCCGCGCCTTTCCATCAACATGGCGGCGGGCCTCTATCAAGTTGTCATCGAGGACCCGCAGAAAACCGCACAGCAGATTTGCCGGGAGGTCGAGAGCGTCATCCGGACGACCTATCCGCTGCTCGAGCAGGGTTTGGTCTGCCTGTGGTATTACTACAACGATGCCACATTCGGCCGCTTGCCCGTCACGCCGGCACCGGTTCCGCCTGCTGCTTTGCCGGGTAATTTGCGCAACACGCCTGCCGGCCGGTTCTTTCGTGTCGTTTTCGAGGGCTTGAGTGCGCTTTACGGCTTCAAATGCTGATATGTCCAGCTTTTCCCACTTTGACCACATGTTGCGGCGCGCAGCAGGAACCGGCTGGTGCGGTTCCTGCCCCGACGCTCCCCAACACGACCCGCCGCCGCGAGACGGCTCACGGCCCGGCTGGTCTTTGCCAACTTGACCCAATCGCGACGAGCTGTCTACCTATGCGAAACCTCCTGCGCTTCACCGGACTGGCAGTCCTGAGCTGGTTTGCCCATGGCACTGCCCAGGACCTGCCGCGCATGATCGTCTACAACGTGCGCGCGCTCGGTATGGGCGGGGCCGCGGTGGCAGTGGCCGGCCAAGACAATGTCTTCTTTTTCAACCCGGCGCTGCTCACCACCCTGCGATACCCGCGCTTCAATCTGGTCGATTTGAGTCTGCGCATGAACACGCATGTGCTCGACCAGTATCGTTTTTATCAGGATCATCGCGACCAGTTGAACAACATCAATGCGCTGAGCGCCACCGAGCTCAATGCGCTGTATCGTCAGGCGCTCGCTGCCGCGCAGCAGCAGGCCGTCATCGGCGTGGATGGTCCGATGCCCCTTCACTTCCTGTCGCGCCACCTGGGCCTGGGCGTGTTCAGCACCGGCCGGGCCACCTATGAAATTTTTGAAGGGGCCACCAGCATCCCCCTGGTGGATGTCCGCCTGCAGGGCGATGTGCAGGTGATGGCCTTGCTGGCCCACACCTTTCCCGCCGGCCCGCGCGGCCGCGCCGGTGATATCAGCATTGGCGTTTCCGGGAAATACCTGAAACGCTGGCTCACCCGCAAAACCAAAACCATCTCGGGTTTCTCCAGCAACGAAAGCCTGCATTTCTACCGCGGCCAAAGCTTCAGTGTCGATCTCGGCGCCTTTTATCCCTTGAACCGGCGTCTGCATTTCGGCGCAACGATCTACGACCTTTTTGCCACTCCCTTCAAGTGGAATACCAAGGGCGCCACACTGGACAATCCCGTGCCGCCCGACAGGGTTTCACCTTCCTACCGTCTGGGCATGGTCTATCGTCCGGGGATCAAATTCAAAAAGCTGTTTTATGATCTCACACTGGCGCTCGACTTCGACGAGCCTTTTACCGGCGGGAACACCTTCTTCAAGACGGTGCACCTGGGCGCCGAGACGCGATTGACACCATTGCTGGCTGCGCGCACCGGCTTCTATCAAGGCTATCCGGCGGTTGGCCTCGGCCTGAATCTCTACCTCATCCGCGCCGATTATGCCTTTTATGGTGAGGAGATGGGCAAGTTTGCCGGGCAAACCGTGGCGTGGAATCACGCCGTGCGCGTGCAAGTCGGCTTCTGAGGGCGCGTCTCACCCCAACAAAAAAGGCCCGATGCCGCTGCCTGCGGATTGGGCCTTTTTCATTCCGGCATGCCGGTTTATTGGGCTGCCACCGGTTTGCCTTCGGCATTCAACACCACGAGCTCACCGGCATTCAGCTCGCGCAAACCGGCCTCGATCCTGGCAATATCGCCAACCAGCAGCAGCAGCGCCTGGCCGGGGACCGCATATTTCTGCGCCGCGGCATTCACCTCCGCCAGCGTGACTCTGGCTGATTCGTCGCTTTCGCGCTGCAGTTCGGTGATCGGCATGCCGGCCGCCCACAAATCGGCGATTTGGCTGGCAATGCGGCCCTGCGACTCGAATTGCTGGGCATAGCCGCGAATGCGCGCCGCCCTGGCATCTTCGAGCTCCTTCTCAGAAATCGGCCTGGCGCCGGCGAGATTGCGCAATTCTGCCAGAAACTCCGCCACGGACTCCCTGGTCTTGTTGGTTTGTACCCCGCCGCTCGCCCACCAACTGCCGGCCTGCGACAGCAGCGCGAGATTGGAGAAGACACCATAGGAGTAGCCCTTGTCCTCGCGCAAATTCAAATTCAAGCGCGTGCCGAAACCGCCGCCGCCCCACACGGCATCCGCCAGCCGCAGCGCATAGTAGTCCGGCGTCTGGCGGCCGGGTGCCGGCAGAATTTGCGTGATCACGGTTTGCGCCGCATCCTGGCGATCGACCAAATAAATTTTGCCGGCTGCCATCGGCCGGGGCGGGGGAATGCTGACCGATGGCGCGGCGCCGCCACGCCAACTGCCAAAGTGGCGCTGCACCAGCTCGGTGGCCTGCGCCAGCGTGAGGTCACCCACGAAAATCAGTGCGGAGCTGCCCGGCTTCCAATAAGTCTCATGAAACGCCACCAAATCCTCCCGGGTGATCTGCTGCACCGTCGCCGGCAGCATGGCCCGGCCATAGGGATGATCGTGGCCAAAGACCAGCATGCTGCGGAGGCGGGCGGCCAGGGCATTGGGGTTGTTCTCCTGCTGCGCGAGATTGTCGAGCGTGCGCTTCTTTTCGCGGTCAACTTCCGAGGCGGGGAACACCGGCTGGCGTATCACTTCGGCCAGAATGGCGAGCGCAGGATCAACATGGCGGCTGAGCACCTCCAAGCCGAGCTGGCTGGCCTCGCGCGTGGCAAAACCGAACAAGCTGGTGCCGAGATCGCCCAGCGCATCTTCGATCTCCAGCGCTTTTCTGGTCTTCGTGCCCATGTCGATCGTCGCGATGACCATGTTCGCCACACCCTCCTTGCCGGGAGGATCCGCAACATTGCCGGCACGGGTCACAAACGTCACCGCCACCTTGGGCAACTCCGGCCGTTCCACCACAAAAATCTCCATGCCGTTCGCGGCTTTGGCAGTTTTCACTTCCGGCGAACGGAAGGGTTTGTCCACCCCCAGCGCGGGTTGCTGGCTGCGGTCGAGCGCCACTTCCGCAGGCCGGCCGGAAGCTTCGGGATGGAAACGCACCAACAGGCGGTTGCGCGTGTCCAGCCAGGTGGCAACAGCCTGGCGCACCTCATTGACCGTGACACGGCGATAGCGGTTGACGTCGGCTTCGAACTTGTTGGGATCGCCGAGGTAGGTGTTGTATTGATTCAGCAAATCGGCCTTGCCGCCGAAACCGCCGATGCGTTCCAGCCCGGTGACGAAGTTGTATTCCCGCTTGGTTTGCGCGCGCTTCAACTCGGCCGGTGTCGGACCCTCTTTGGCCAGGCGGCTGATCTCGGCGGTCACGATATTCTCGATTTGCTCGAGGTTCACGCCCGGCCGCGCAGTCGCCACCACCGCGAAGAAGCCGGAGATTTCCATGGTATTGTTGAAGGAGAAAACATTGGTGCAAAGCTGCCGGTCATACACCAGCACTTTGTTGAGACGGGCGGACAGGCCGTCCGTCAAAATCGCGGAAGCCAAATCCAGCGGCGCTTCTTCCGGCGAAAAATATTCCGGCACCGGCCAGACCATGTAGGTGCGCGCCTGCGGCACACGATCAAAGGCGGCGACGATCTTTTCACCCTCCAGTCTGGGAATCCAGCGGGTGGGCCGGTCGAGAGCCGGGCCCGGTGGAATGCCGCCGAAGTATTTCTCCACGAGCCGTTTGGCCTCGGCGGGATCGAAATCCCCGGCAATCACCAGGGAGAGATTGTTGGGCGTGTAGTAGGTGCGGAAGAACTCCTTGACGTCTTCGAGCGAGGCCGCGCTCAAATCCTCGTGGCTGCCGATCACCGTCCAGGAGTAGGGATGGCCGGCGGGATGGAGATTCTCCACAATCAGTTTGAAAGCCCGGCCGTAGGGTTGATTCTCCAGCCCCTGGCGCCGTTCGTTCTTCACCACGTCGCGCTGGTTGTCCAGCTTGGCCTGGGTCAGGGCCTCGGGCAAAGTGGCGAGGCGGTCCGATTCCACCCACAACAACAACTCGAGATTGCCGGAGGGCACGGTGGCGAAATAATTGGTGCGATCGTTGTCGGTGGTGCCGTTGACGCCGCCTTCGCGCAGATTGGCGCCCGCCTTTTCGACATAAGTGAAATATTCCTCCGCCGCATTCTTGGAACCCTGAAACATCATGTGCTCGAACAGGTGCGCAAAACCGGTGCGGCCCGGTTTCTCATTCTTCGAGCCCACATGAAACCACTGATTGACATGGACAATCGGCAGCTTGCGGTCCACATGCAGGATCACCTGCAGCCCGTTCGCCAGGGTGTACTTCTCGAACTCGACCCTGGGCATGTCCCCGGTCCCGGGCCGGGGTTGCGCCTGGGCGAGGGCAAACAGCAGCAGCGCGCCGAGCACCAGCCCGCCGCGGCTGTACGAAGAAATTGCCATACACACTCTCCTGAATTCCTGTTTCGGTTGTAAATTTTATTGTGAGACGGCGCTGGTATCAGAATCTTCTCACCTGCGGTGGACGGACACACAGGAAAGGAATCGCAGCCTGCCTTGGGAAAAAAGCGCGCCACCGCCCGCCCGGTGCACCAGACGCCAGCAGCCCGGCATGTTCACCTCTGGTAGGGCACAAAGGTGCTCTGCACCGAGCCGTCATCGCACAAATCCACCAGAGCATAGGCCGGCGGGAATTCCTGATAAGCGCCCTTCCACCAGTTGCCCGAGACTGCGCCATTGCAAAGATATTTGATGCCGAGATATTCGACCTCGTCCTGCAGGTGAATGTGACCGCTCAGGCAAAGTTTGATGTTGGCATGCTGTGTGAAGAGATCTTTGAGGCGCCGGGCATCCAGGTGCATCCACGCGGCCGGCACCCGCCACTCGCCGCTGGCTTCATTGTCGCCGTCGAAAAAAGCGCAGAAGCAAATGATGGGGATGTGGGACAGAACACAGACGGGAGTCGTGGCGGGCGTGCGGCGCAAATCTTCGGCAAGCCATTCGAACTGCGCCTCATCGAGACGGGCGAGGTAGCCGGTGGGCGCGGGATGCGTGCTGTCGAGCACGATGAAATGCCAGCCGGCGCGATCGAAGCTGTAGTAGCGTGCGCGCAGGCCGAGTTCCTCCATCACCCATTGCTTGCCATACAACCGGTCGCTGCCGAGTGTGGCGTCAGCGGACTTCCAGCCCCAGACGTCATGATTGCCGATGCAGTGCACCACGGGCAGCGAACATTCGTTGCGCAGCACCTCCTGCCAGATCCGCCATTGCGTTTTGGTGCGCGCCTTGTCGGCGCCGAGCGCGTCCATGATGCAATCGCCGCCATTGAAGATGATCGCGGGCGGGTCCGGTTGATTCTGGGCATGATGCAGGGCGGCAGCCATGCCCTCCGCCGCATTCAGCTCCGGCTGGACATGGATGTCGGTTAAATGTGCCAGACGCAGCACCCGCCTGGACGTTGCATTGCCGGCGGGCGCGGCAAACCTCCCGAGCGCCGTTGCTCCCACGCCCGCCAGAGCCGCCTGCTGCAAAAATGCCCGCCGCGAGAGTTGTTGCGGTTGCTTCATCAATAACCCTCCTCACAAATCAACCAGCGAACCTTTGCTCCCAAACGACCAGCGAGAGAAATGCTTCCACACAAGCGGAACTTCCGGGAGGATCACTGTTGTTTGTCCTCCGCAACACCGCCCGGGTGGTTCCTCACTCTCTGGACATGACAATTACTGCCAAGCATCCCGTGGTATGACACATTCAGGAAGAAACCCGACAGGGACAACCTCCTAACGTTCCCGCGACCGCCGGCCGTTGCATGACAGTGGCTGCAATTGGCGCTTCACCCGGGCTTGGAAAACCCCGCCGCAGCCGAGATTGAATCGTTTTCACCTCTCCCGAGAGGCACGGATCCGGAACGTTCCCGCAACGATCGGTCTTGGGGCAGAAGTCCCCGGTTATCACGACAGAAGGATCAAGTCGTTCCTGAAATCACCCGCCAGGAGCGCAGCTCACACCTCTGGTCCGGCAGAGGGTGCCGCTGGAAGTCACGGCTGAATCGCGAGACGCTCGACCCAAACCAGCTCACAGGCGCCGTCGCCGGTGTCATCGCGGCTCAGGGAGCTGCGCCAGCGCCAGCCATCATTCGACCGCACGGCGACCAGATAGCCTTGGAGCACGATAATCTCTCCGACGCGAACTTCCGCCAGGGTCTGCGCGATATCCGGCGTGGCAGGAATCATGTGCATGTTGGAGCTGAAGCGAAAGATCGTGCGCAACGGCAAAGGCGGCGTTTTGCTGCGCACGAAATAACGCCGGGTGGCCTGGCTGATCGTCAGGTGCTCGAGCACAGCCTGATCGGACATCGGGCCCCAACCAAGCGCCAAATCCACCGGCGACAAATCCGCTTCACGGCCGAAATCATATCTTTTCTTGTGCAGCACACGCGCCCGGAGCTTGAAAGTGGCCAGCGGGCTGATCCAGTAATTCTTGTGCTGCCACATGCGGGTCTGGTGCAGCAGGTGCTGCTCGGGCTCTTCGGGCACGAGAATACCGGGTGGATGACTGATGTGTGGCTCAGGCCGGAAGCGGTAAATCAGAAGGCCGCCCATCCACACCACGCAGAAAACCAAGACGTGCCAAAGTTTCATGGCCTCGGGTTGCAGTGCGAGAGGAAAGTGATCTTTGGGTTTGGTGGATTGCGTGAGCGATACTTCACCGGTCGGCGCGGTGCCGCACACGGCGGACAGTTCATTCGCACCGGCGGGGAAAAAGTTGCGTCACGCCTGGAAAACTTTGCCGGCGGGCGTGGCATCACTCGTAACGCAACGCTTCGATGGTTTCCTGGCGTGCCGCGCGCCAGGCGGGATAGAGGCCAAAGAGGATGCCGACTGCCGCCGCGAAGACGACACTCACCATGATCGAGGAGGGCGAAATCAGCGTTTGCCAGCCCATCAGTTGGGTAACCAGCCGCGAGAGCCCCACCCCCATCATGATGCCGAGCAGGCCGCCGGTGATCGACAGCGCCAGGGCCTCCAGCAAAAATTGCGTCAGGATGTTGCGGCGTTTGGCGCCGATCGCCTTGCGGATGCCGATCTCGCGCGTGCGCTCGGTTACTGATACCAGCATGATGTTCATAATGCCGATGCCGCCCACCAGCAACGACACGATTGCCACAATGGTAAGCATCATCGTGATGGTTTTCTGGGTGGATTCAAAGGTGGAAATGATGTCGGCCTGATTGCGAATGTGGAAATCGTTGTCCTGGTCGTCGCGCAGGCGGTGCTGTTTGCGCAACACGCGCTCGACGTCATAGAACGCCTTTTCCATCAGGGAAGCATCGGCGACTTTCAAGGTGGAGTTGGTGAGATGATCGACGCCGAACAGCCGCATTTGCGCGGTGGCCAGCGGAATCAGCACCTGGTCGTCCGGGTTCATCCAGCCGCCGGCCTGACCTTTGGTCTCCAGCACACCGATAACGGTGAAATTCATGCGGCCGATGCGCAGGGTTTTGTCGAGCGGATCCTCCTCCGGGTCGAAGAGGTTTTCGCGCACGGTCGAGCCGATCAGGCAGACGCGCGCGCGCGCCGCCTCTTCCGCGGCGGTGAAATAACGCCCGGCCACCGCCTTGACGTTGCGCACCTCGCCGTAGTTCGGAGTGGTGCCGGTGATGCGGGTGTTCCAATTGCGGTTGCCATATTTGACCTGCGCGCTGCGGCTGAACTCCGGCACGATTGCTTCGATCTCTTCACAACTGGCCAGCACCGCTTCCAGATCCTTGCGGGTCAATTTCACACTGCTGCCCGCACTCGTCATCACCGGACCGGAACGCGACGAGCCGGGCGAGACATACAGCAGGTTGGTGCCGAGCGCCTGCAACCGCTCGGCCACCGCGCGCTCACCCCCTTTGCCCACCGCCACCACGGTGATCAACGCACCGACGCCGATGATGATGCCGAGCATGGTGAGAAACGAGCGCAGTTTGTTGGCGAGAATGGCGCCAAAGGCGACGCCCAGACTTTCACGCAAATCCATCTCTCTTCTCCAGGGTTTGCAGCCGGAATTAGCGTGGCCGGACCGGACCGCCGAAGCCGGTCATGCCGCGCATGCGATTCATCCAGGCTTGACGGTCCATCCCGGCGCGGCTGCCGCTGAAGACGAACACCTCATCGCCTTCCTCCAGACCATGCAACACTTCCGCGTATTCGTTGTTGCTCAAACCGATCTCCACCGCGCGGGGCTGGTAGCTTTCACCGCTTTTGAGCAACACGAATTTGCGCAGCACCCGGCCGTTGCCCGCCACCGGTTGCGGGCCGCGTGCCTCACCAGCGGGCGCACCCGCCACTCCGGCAAACCGCCGGCGCATCTCGGCGCGCGACGAATCCGGCGGCCGGCGCATGCGGCCCGCCATGCTGGAATCGGACAGGTTCAACGCCTGCAGTTGCGTGCGAATTTCGCGCAGTTCCTTGAGCGCCTCCTTCGGCACCAGCAAGACGTTTTCACGATCCGCCACCGTGATATCCACCGTGGCATTCATGCCCGCTTTCAGACGGCCGTCCGTGTTCGAAACAATCACGGTGACGTTGAAGGTCGTCACATTTTGCTCGACCGTGGCCAGCGGCGCGATGCGCAACACCCGGCCGTGATAAACCCTCTCGGGAAAGGCATCCGGAACCACGCGCGCCGGCTGTCCGATCTGCACCTGGCCGACGTCGATCTCATCCACCTCCGCAAAAACATACATGCTGTCGAGATTCGCCACCGTCGCGATCAGCGTGCCGCCGCTCACCGAATTGATGCCGGAGGAGATGATCTGGCCGGCTTCGACATTCTTCTGCAGGATCAGGCCGCTGATCGGCGCGCGCACGACGCAATCCCTCAGGCGCGTCAGCATGGTCGACACCTCAGTCTCGGCCTTCACCAATTGCGCCCGGGCCCGCACCTCCTCCAGCTTGACTTGATCGAATTCCGCCTGGGAAATCAGGCCACGCTTGAACATCTCCTCCTGGCGCGCCACGTTGTTGGCGGTTTGCGTGACCGTGGCTTTGGCCACTTCCAAATCCGCCACCGCCTGTTCGTAGGTGTTGCGCGCGTCGGTTTCATCGATGCGGGCGATCAAGGCGCCCTGCTCGACCCGGTCACCCTCCTCCACCGGCATCGCCATGATTTGGCCGGAAGCCTTGCTCTTGACTTCGACCTTGGTGATGGGTTCAAGCTTGCCGGTGGCGGAAACCACGGCATTGAGATCGCCGCGGTTGATCTTCACCAAGCGGCCCGCCGGGGCAACAGAGTCAGCCTCCGGCTTTCCGGCTTGCCGCGGCCAAACCATGAAATACCCGAAGGCCAGCACCGCCAACAGCGCAAAAATCGAAATGACGTGACTTCTCTTCATCTTCATTATTTTCGACTCCTAGTAAGGGCGAGGGGCATAGTCCGACTTGGGCAGCGGATTTTGCGAAATTCGAAAACTCGCCGCGCCTAAGTCGGCCTTCACTCATGTTCATGTTTTTGAAATATCTTCAATCGATCCTAAATTTTCAAAGGATTTCTCCCCAACGGCGACCTCACAACATTGGACGACTCCACACGCCAGGGGACGGAAGTCTGGTGGTCGTGGGTGAAGATAAATTGCGTGCGCCGAATTACTGAACCAATACATCGCTCTTGCAACTGTTCCCTCATCCCGGCCGGCACCATACCCGTCGAGGCTCGACATTATATACAGGGTGAAAAGCTTCCGTGAGGCCATGCCCCTCTCCTTCATCCCACAATCTGCGGACAGAGAAGAAACCGCCGGCAGGAGCTGTGAACCACTCGCTCCGTGGGAGCTGTTTTCAGCGCAGCCGGAAGATTTGAAAGGGACGCCCGGTTGACCGCCCGGCAGTTTTTCCACCTTCCCGGCTCCGGACAGGCTGTCACAGGTTGCGTGTGATCGCTTTCCAGGGCATCGTGCTTCGCTTTTTGCCCTGCCGGAGCTGCCGGTCTGCGCTCGGAAAGCGACGCAACGTTTGCAGCCGATTCAACCGGAGAAAAGTCTTGCTTTGCAGACGAAAAGCGAGTACGATGCCACCACCGAACCGTGATCCCAACGGCATTGCGACCGTGCTTTTGGATTTTCAAACGATCAACCGCCCTGCATGAATCCCGTCAGCCTTGCTGGACACGTAATTGAGCTGCTCGAAATTTTACAGCAGGATTCACGTCCGGCGGATTATCTCATCGACAGGTTCTTCCGCAGCCGCCGCTACCTGGGCTCGCATGATCGCCGCGCGCTGGCGGAGACCGTGTACGGCATCCTGCGCCATCGCCGACTGCTGCAGGCGCTGATCGCGCGAGTGCAGCCGCAGTCGGTCAACGACGCCGGCTGGTGGCTGGCAGCTTTCAAACTGCATGTCGAGAAAGCGGAACTCGCGGCCGTGGCCGCGGCTCTCACTGCTCCCGGTCGCCGGCCGGCCGCGCTCAGCCTGGCGGATTTGCGGCAACTTGCCGCGCAAAGCTGCGGAGATTTCGCCGACAATCCCGCGGTGACGCTGTCGTTTCCGGACTGGCTGGTGCATGATCTGCAGCAGCAACGCGGCAAGGCGGAGGCGCTGCGCTTGCTGCAGGCGCTCAATCAACCACCGCCCCTGACCATTCGCGTGAACACACTGAAAACCACGCGCACCGCCTGCCAGCAGGAATTGCAGCGCCGTGGCTTGCCGAGCACGCCCACCCCTCTCTCGCCGTTCGGCCTGCAGCTCAGCCGGCGCACCAATCTTTTTGCCCTGGATCTGTTTCGCGCGGGCTGGTTCGAAGTGCAGGATGAAGGCAGCCAGCTCATCTCGCTGCTGGTGGATCCCAAACCAACCTGGCGCATAGCCGATGTATGTGCCGGCGGCGGTGGCAAGACCCTGCATCTGGCGGGTCTGATGAAGAACCGCGGGGAAATTTTTGCTTTCGATGTCTCCGCCAAACGGCTGGCGAATCTGCAACGCCGCAGCCGGCGCAGCGGCGCTCACAACATTCGCGTGCAAGTGGTGCCGGAGAGTGAACTGCCGGGGCATTTGCTCGGCCGGCTCGATGCGATTTTGATCGATGCGCCCTGCAGCGGTTCGGGCGTGTTGCGCCGCAATCCCGACGCCAAGTGGAAAATCACCGCGGAAATGGTGACGGAGCTGGCGACCAAACAGCTCCACCTGCTGCGGCATTATGCTGCCCTGCTCAAGCCCGGCGGCCGGCTGGTTTATGCCACCTGCAGCGTGCTGGCGCAGGAAAACGAGCGTGTGGTCGAGGCCTTTCTCGCCGGGCATCCCGGCTTTCAAACCGAAGAGGCCGCCGCTATTCTGCAGCATTATCGGCTCGGCGGCCTGGCTGCCGGTCACCTGCTGCACCTTTCCCCTCACCAACATGGTTGTGACGGCTTTTTTGCCGCGGTGCTCCAGCGGCGCGATCAGGCCCCGGCGTGAGTCCCGCCTGCTTTGCGCGGGAACCATCCCAGCGCATCGCGGCGCTCAAACAACTGCCAGCCGCGCATAGACGCGAATGAAAAATACCAAGCTTGAACCTCTCGAAAAACTCCTG
This sequence comes from candidate division KSB1 bacterium, assembly GCA_034506255.1. Taxonomy (NCBI): domain Bacteria; kingdom Pseudomonadati; order Candidatus Zhuqueibacterales; family Candidatus Zhuqueibacteraceae; genus Candidatus Coneutiohabitans; species Candidatus Coneutiohabitans thermophilus. The sequence goes on from JAPDPX010000005.1 coordinate 363,122, forward strand.
CACGGGCGCCCCCGATTTGAAGCAACTTTGCTTGTGGCATGCCGCCGTCGCTCGGGCTTGCAAAGGCGGCACGCGCATGGACGGCTTTTCGAATGATCATTGCTTGCGCAAAATCCGCATTGCTTCGCGGTCAAAATGTTTGCCTAAAAACAAAAATTTCATTTTTAAATGTCCGTGCGAAATTGCAAACTTCGGAAAATGAACCCACAACGACTTGGCTGTCGCATGTGACTCCGGGGCTTTCACAACACCCGGCGTTCGGGAAACCGCGATGCTGCCGGGGTTGGAACAGTTTCGAACTGACACCGGATTCGTGCAACTCATCCGGCAACCATCCCAGCAAGGACCAAACATGCCCAGGAATATTTTTGTGATCGCCGCAGCCCTGCTGCTGGCCGCCTGTGCCACGCCTCCGTCTTCGGCCAGGGGCCCGGCAGGATTGCGCAAAATCAGCTACCGCAGCGCCACTGAACTGGAGCGCATCCGCCAAAGCGGCGCCGAGATCATCGTGCAACAACCCGATTACGTGGTGGTTCGCACCGACTCCGCGCAGTTGGCCGCCCTCGGGCTCCCCTCCCAACCGGCAGTGGAGCAGGATTTGGTGCAGCGGCTGGTGGCCATCGTGTTGCGGGATTCCACCTCCCTGCAAACAGTGGTGGACAGCGGCGTGGATCTTTGGGAGGCGCACGGGGATACGGCGCTGGCGCGTACCTTTGACATTCAGCTCGAAAAACTGCGCCAGCAAGGCCTGACGATCACCATCATCGCCGAAAATGCCGACGAGTGGAGGAAAGAGAGGCGATGACAAACGCAACAGCTCTGCGACGCACCACCGTGCTGCTGCTGGCTTGCGGCTGGCTCTCGGGCAGCAATTGCCCCGGCCCGGACCCGCAACCACAGCCGCCCGATGCCGGCCGGTATCATACCTATGATGAAATCACCCGCGAACTGCACGATTTGGCCGCGCAATATCCCGCCATCGCGCAGGTGCATTCCCTGGGCAAATCCGTCGAAGGCCGCGATTTGTGGGCTCTCAAGATCAGCGCGGCAGTGGCCAGGGAAGAGGGCGAGCCGGAAATCGTTTTGCTCGGCTGCCATCATGCCCGCGAGTGGATTGCCGTGGAGGTTCCCTTTCTCATCGGACGGCATTTGCTGCAAAACTACACCCGTGACCCGCAGGTAACCCGTCTGCTCGATCACGCCACCATTTGGGTGACGCCGATGGTCAATCCCGACGGCCATCACTATTCCGTCACCAGCCAGCGTCTGTGGCGCAAGAATCGCCGCAACAACAACGACGGCACTTTTGGCGTGGACTTGAACCGCAATTACGGCCATCAATGGGGCGGGCCGGGGTCTTCCGGCGACACGTTTTCGGAAGTATACCGCGGCCCGGCCCCCTTCTCCGAGCCGGAAACCCGGGCACTGCGCGACTTCCTGCAGAGCCGCGCCGTGAAAGCCCTGATCAGCTATCACAGTTTTTCGCAGCTCGTTCTCTATCCGTGGGGCTATACCCACAGCCCCGCCCCCGACAGCGCGCTGCTTGCGCAACTGGCGGTGGGAATCGCAGAACGCATCCGGGCGGTGCATGGCGTGCGCTACACACCGCAGCAGGCTTCCGATCTTTATCTTGTCAGCGGCGATACCGGCGACTGGCTTTATGCCGTGCGGCAGGTGCCGGCGCTCACCCTCGAACTGCGCCCGGCCGGCAGCATTCCCGGGTTCGAACTGCCCGAAGATCAAATCCAGCCAACCTTTGAAGAGAACCTGCCGGCGGCGCTCTCCATCATGGAGTGGGCCATCACCGCTGATTCCCCTTCACAATAAGCAGAGGCGCGGCTGTCTGTTTTCATCTGGGAGCATGCGATGCGCTATCGCAACGAATTCAAACGCCTGGATGTTTTTCGCTGCCGCCATGACAGTCACGAAAAGTTCGAGTACAAAGTCTCCGCCTTTCATATTCTCGAACGCAAACACTGCTTTCCGGGCGGTTGTGTATATTTTCGCTGGCGCTGCAGACTGTTCGAGAAGGGCAAACCCTGCATTCGCGGTTATCAACACGTGGGCCGCCGTTGCGAGGGCTGCCAGCATTTCATCGACGAGAAGGTCAACAACCACCCGGAGCTGAGGATGCCGGAGGCGGATTTCGCGAGCTGGCGCGAGCGCTATCAGGAGTTTGCGGAATGGGTGGAGAGGATGCAGGCGCGCGAGGTGAATGTGCTGGGCGTGGTGGCCGCGGTCAAGCCGCGCTTTCAAAAATTCCTTTACCCCAAGTCGGAAAACCTGCGGTTGCGCGGCTTTCAGCTCGCTTTTGCCGAGGCCTTTGTCGAAATGGATCATCTCGACGATGACTGCTATGCCATCGTCAGCCGCGAATTTCAGGACCGCCACCGCCTCGCGCCCGGCGCGCGGCTCGAGTTTCGCGGCACCTTCACCATGAATCGCGGGCGGGTGTTGTTTGAAAAGCTGCGCCGCGTGGAAATCGTCGCGCCGGCACCCCAGGCGGCAGAGTGGAATTCCAGCACGGCGCTGGTGGCGCGCAGCGTGGCCACCGGCTTCGACTGGCAGCCGGCCAAGTGCCTGCAGTGCAAATATGGCGTACTGGCCGATGTTGAAGACCGACGCCAGCCGGAAACCGTGGCACGCCGGCAACTCTACTGCCTGCAGGGCATGCCGCATCCCGATCTCTGCACGCTTGTGCCGGGCCGCTCACTGGCGGAGGATGAATGCCAAAAATAGTGGCTGAATTTTGCATGCCGGCTCGCTGTTGTCTGAAATGAATGACGTGTTCACAAAACTCCGCCGGTTATTTCTATCGCCGTCAAACAAAACTTTTTTCGAATGTGGAGCGGCCCTGACTTCGAAATTCGCCCGTTTGCCGAGGGCGTCACGCCTTCTCTCCCACGAAAATAAAGTCCCACGAAAAGTTTTTTTCGTGGGCGGAATGTTTCTGCTTGATGCTGAGGCTGACTCGTGTTTTCTCCCGCAAAAATGCCCCTCACGAAAGCGCTTTTTCGTGGGACTTCGCGTTCGTGGGCGGATTTTTGGGTTTGATCTTGACTTCGAGGGTTGAATCTCTGCCCTGTCATGAACAGGGCGTCTCAAATGGAACCGCCGGTTGCCCTCCCTCTCATCGCAAGGCAGCACCAAGAAACAGCTCCAGCGGAGCAAACTGTTTATCGCTGCGTCCCACCCCCCCCAAAATGCGACATCCGAAGTGGCCGGTGGAATTTACCACTTTTGTTTTGTAGTAGACCCTTCAGGGTCGGTGCCTGAAGGCACGACTACGAAAGCTCATTTTTTATTCTGATGGGTGCCCATATGGGCTTGGCAAATTCTCATGATTTGGCGCAGTTTTGCTGATGAGAACCCCAAAGGTCACTTTTTTCGGAGTTAACCGCAGGTTGGCCGGAAAATTTTTATGCACCAGCCCTTGGGTGAATGGGCGTCGCGATCAAATCGGGGTTCCTCGCGAAGGGGATCAATCTGGATGCAAAAATCAGGTTGAAAAATTAGTGCCATTGGGCTCCTGATCTGTTCTCGCACTCTCCGGCCATTCCCCAAAATTTTTCAAAAAACGGCTTGACATTTTATTTGCTATTAGCAATATTTGCCAGAGTCAAAATCGACTACTGTCAATGAACCGTGAACAAAAAAAACAGGCGGAACGCCTGGCTGATCTCACTTTCGAGTTGCTGGAGAGATGCCAGCTCAAACGCGAGCGCATGGCGGAGCAGTTGGACTTGACGGTGGCGGAATTCAAGCTGCTGCGCGGTTTTCAACAGGATGATGTGCTTTCGGTGAGTGAGCTGGCCCGCCGGGTGGATTTGACCAGCAGCCGCCTGACCCGCATCATCGATGGCCTGGTCGAAAAGGGCATCGTCCGGCGCGAAATCGGCAGCTCTGACCGCCGGGTGATGAATGTCACGTTGACCGCAAAAGGCAGGGAGGTGCGCGCCGAGTTGCGCCGGATTTTCGTGCAAACCCATGAGGAGATCATCGCCCTGCTGCCGCCGGGCGTCGAAAAGTCCGTGATCTTCGCCATGGAAAAACTGCGGGATGCCCTGCAGCAGTGGTCGGAGTGATGTTTGGGCTGCAAGGACATGCCAGGTACAACCGTGCGGTGAGATGAATATTGATGACTTTCATTTTCTTCGAAAGGAGGTGTAAGGAGACCTGAACGGACAGCGTGCCCTGCGTGGCCACCGCCATGAGAATGATGACCGGCAAAACCATCATGTCAAAATCTGTGAGGTGAGTTATGAAAATGTTGCGATTTGGTTTTGCGCTTCTGTTGCTGGCGTTTCTGCCAGGCCATCTGCTGGCACAGGTGACCAGCCTGCATTACAAACGCACCGGGAAAAACGTCTTCTATGATGCTGCCAACGGCGGCTTTGAGACCCTCACCAACATCCCCTATTCTTCGCTCAAGTGCGGCAAATGCCACGGCGACAGCCTGGCCAATGGCATCCCGGTGGTTGACTCGACCTACACCCCCGGCTGTAATGATTGCCACGCCACCTTCTCGGCCGGCGGCGTGCCCTCCCCCAAATCCTGCTTGAAGTGCCACGGCCGGACCAACGCGGAGATTAATTACGCCAAGAGCGATCCCAGCTTTGCCGACGTCCATTATGCCAAGGGCATGACCTGTACCGTCTGCCACACGCGCGAGCAACTGCATGGCGATCTCGGCAGCCGGCTCTCCATGCTCGATCCTGACCCCAACAAGCCGGCTTGCGAGAAGTGCCACACCAGTCTGCCATCAACGTATGCCCACACGACGCACACCGCCACGCTGACGTGCACGGCCTGCCACACCAAGTCGGTGCAGACTTGCTACAATTGCCATTTTGAAAGCGAACTGGCAAGCGGTGGCAAGATCAAGCGGCCCATCCGCCAGATGCGCAACTTCGTGCTGCTCACCAACCGCAACGGCAAGGTACAGGCGTCAACCTTCATGGCATTGACCTATCAGGGCAAAGCCTTCTACACGATTGCACCGTATGTTTCGCACTCGATCGTGAAAGAGGGGCGGCAATGCAGTGACTGCCACAACAACGCCCGGGTGCAGGAATACAACACCACCGGCGCGATCAAAATAACGTGGTGGGACACCAGCGTCACCCCCAACGCCATCCGCAACACCACCGGCGTGGTGCCGGTGCCGCCGGACTGGCGCCAAGCCCTAAAATTCGATTTCGTGACCTATACAGGTGATCCCACCCTGCCGACGGATCCGACCAAGTGGGTCTACCTGAAATCTGTGGCCGATACCGCGCAGATGCTCAGCCAGTATGCCCAGCCGCTGACGCCTGCGCAAATGGCAAAACTGGCCATTCCCATCTCGGCAGTCGGTGAAAAAAACGGCGCGCTGCCGCTCACCTTCGAGCTGCTGCAGAATTACCCGAATCCCTTCAACCCGGAGACGGTGATCGCCTTTGCCCTGGCCAAACCTGCGGTGGTGAATCTCCGCGTGTTCAACATGCTTGGCGGGGAGGTTGCCGTGCCGGTGAAGGATCAGGCGTTACCGTCCGGCATCCACCGGGTGAAGTTTGTCGCCGACCATCTGCCCACCGGCGTTTACTTCTATCAGCTCCAGGCCGCCGGTTTCACTGCGGTCAGGAAAATGCTGCTGGTGAGGTAGGCTTCACAGCGAGGTGATGGGGAAGAGGGGCGGAACAAGGCGGGCAGTTTGCATTGCAGTGAACGAGCGGGCATCTTCCTGACAGATGGAAGATGCCCGTTTTTTTCGGGAAGAGAATGCCGCGCGGGAGAGGAGAGCCATGAGTATTCCTGTGTTGGAGGCGGTACGACCGCAAAGTATTTAAAGCAAGCCCCTGCCCGCCCTCACTTGCAGACTGACAGTTCATGCCGCGATTGCGCAACGCCACGCGATTCTGTCCTTTTCGCTTCAGGGCTTTTCCACTTCCTGGCCGTACAGATAATACCAATCATCATAATTGGCGAGGATATCCTGCAGGGCTTTCGCCGCCTGGGGGGGAAACACGTTTTCGACTTTATGCCATTTATCGGTGAAAAGATGGGCATTTTCCGCATGCAGGAATTGCACGAATTCGAGAAAGCCGTGCGATTCCCGTTCCGGCTGAAATTGGAACTCGCGGCGGAGTCGTGCCGGATCATCCTGTCGCAGACGTTGGTAGCCTTCATGGGCCTGCAGATGAGCCTGGCGCAACTCGGCCTTGCGGCTGGCCCACGTGCGCGACTGAAGCAGCGCCTCAATCAGCCGGCGCTGGCTCGGTGCCAGCTCACGGCCGCGCAATTCACCGCTGCCGACTTGATAAAGCAGGCGGCCCGCCAAGCCACTGGCAGCAAGCAGGTCCGCAATTTGGATGTAATCTACCGAGGCGGTGAGCGGCGGGCGCGGTGGTTCGAGCCAGCCCAAACCGATGAGGTAACGCCGGCGGGTGGTATCCAGCGTGGCATTCACCGTGCTCGTCTGCACGGGAGTTGTGGGGAACAGCTCGGGACGCGGGAGGTGTGAAGCGGGGGGTGCCACTTTGGGTGGGGGAGCGCCGGGCGGAGGTGGTGTTGTTTGCGCCGGTGGCGTCACGGGTTGGGTGGGGGGGCCGGTCTCTTCTTTCCGCCACTGCGCCACGTAGGCCTCCGGCGAAAGTTCCCGGCCATCCGCCAGACGCACCGCCACGATTTTTTCAAGCGCGATGACTTCGCCATAAGTGAAAGCATCCTTTGCGGTGCGTGCTTCGAAATAGATTTGTCCCTTCCACACATCCGTCACGGTGCAGGCAAAGGAAGAGCCCCCCTGCAACCGCAACGTCACCGCCCGCTCCTGAGCGAAGAGGGAGCAGACAGTGACGAGCAGAAGCAGCACCACGCACGATGAAAAGCGGAAGCGCCTCACAGGCCGATCCTTGTTAAAAACGAAATGCGAGCGAAGCGAAGGCTTGCTTGATCGTGATCTTTTCGGAAACCGGCACCAGCGTGTCGCTGAAATCATCCAGCGGTTCTTTATAGTCATGCCACTGGCCGGTGAGCACGGCGAGATCGAGGCGTACCTGCTTGTCCAGAAAGATGCCGACGCCCGCGGTCACGAACTCGCGATCGGCATCAGCCGGCAACCCTTTCAGGGGATTGGGATCACGGAAGTAACCGGCGCGCAGCTGCACATCCAGCACCGGCAGGGTGAACTCGGCGCCCAAGCGCAGGCGGGTGGTGGCACGATAGTTTCGCGCCAGCTCATCATTGGCCTCGTTGCGCGACAGACCCGCGATCGGCGGTTCGGTGGTATAGCGAATCTGCGACCAATCATTGTGTTCCCAACTGCCGCTCAGCAGCAAACCGGCGGCATTGAGCGAAGCGCCGGCGCCCAGCGAGAAAGGCGATCGGATTTTGTATTGATACCTACCCACCTCGTGGGTGTCGTCAAGGTTGCCGTCGTCGAACTCGGTTTCCTCGCTGGACTCCCAGCGGTCTTTGACCGTGAAAGTCGCGGGCGTGCCCAGGGTGAAGCCCAGCCGCAACAACGAGGAGGCGCGGTACAGGCCGGCGAGCTTGAGATTGATGCCGGAGAACGTCGAGACCACCGCTTCATCATTGCGATAGGAGCGAAAGGTGTAAAGATCAAGAACGTCGCTCTCCGTGAAACTGCTGAGGTAGTCGTTCTTACCGGACCAGATATTGAGAGCGGCACCCAGCGAGAAGTTGGGCGCCACCTCGGTCGCGCCCGCAAAGGTCCAGGTGCTCAAGCTGCCCTCTTCCAACTCGCTCCAGCGTTGATTGACCGAGTCGCCCGGCGTGCTGTTGAACCAGGTAAAGCCGAAATTGCCGTCATAGGGCCGCACGCGATGATAGCCGAGCGAGAACACCAGGCTGCCGCGATAGGTGGGAATCGGATAAGCCAGGCCCAGACTGTTGAAGTTGGTGGCGGAGGCTTTGTCAAGGTTGCGGTTGAAGCCAAAGGCGGTCTCGTTCTCACGTTGCGCGTGGCTCAAAGTGGCGAAACCTTCCAGCCGGCGGATTTGGGTCAAGGCGGCGGGATTCCAAAATGCCGCACTGTAATCGTCACCCACACCGGTGTAAGCGCCCCCCATGCCCAGGGCACGCCCGCCGACGCCGAATTCAATCCCGCGCTGAAACACCTCTTCCTGAGCGTGTACGGTCGCCAGCAAACCGGCAGCGCCGATGCCGAAAAGCAGCGCCCGCAAACCATGTTTTATCTTCATAGTGATCTCCATCTCGCTTTAGAATGCGTTCCTGTTTGCAGCTTCAGTTCCTGCTCCGGCGGTTGGAAGAACCGGAGTTACTGGATTTGGATCCCGAGCTCGAACTGTCTCGGCTGGGCGAGCCGGAATGTCCGGAAGAACTTCCGGAACTGTGAATCGAAGGCGCGCCGCTGGAGGAAGATTCGCGCGACGGTGCGATCCGGCGTGAGCTCGAGCCGTCGCCGGAAGACTTCCGGCCTTCACGCCGCGTGCCGGATTCGCGCTGCCCCGATGATTTTGGCTTGCTGACGCTGTCGGCGCTTTTTGAGGTGCTGGGAGCGGTGTAGGTTCGATCAGTGGGGCGCGGGCTGCCGACCGCATCGGTGGTTCGATCTTCGATGCTGCGTCGGGAGACCCGCCGCCGGTCGGTATTTTGGCCCTGCCCCGGTGTTGTGCGCTCGCGCGTATCGACTTCACTCCGGCGCTGGCGGCGATATGAACCATCGGCGCCACGATCGAAGACCGTATCACCGGGTTTGCTGATATTGGTACGATCGGCAATCGGCTGGCTGATGCTTCCACGTCGGCCGCCGAAATCGTCACCGCTGTCACGGCTGCCGCGCCGGCCAAACTCGCGTTTCTTGCCTGCCACCGGCGGATCGTAGACAGGTGAGCCGGGATAGTAAATCCATCCGGGGTGATAGTAGGGCCGCGGTCCCCACCAGGAATAATAGTCCCGATACCAGGGATCCCAATAGCCGACCCAACGGGTGCCACACCAGTTCCAATAGTCGTAGAATGCACCCCAGCCAATCGAAAAATAGAAACGGTTGCGCGGATGATAGGGATAATAATACCAGGAATAGTACCATGGATCCCACGGATCCCAGGGATCATAGTCATAAATGTAGATGTTGGTGACGCCGGGCCGGTCGCGCTCGTCGTCTGAATTTTTGGAATAAGCAGCCTCTTCCTTCTGTCCGGCCTCGTTTTCGTCTATGACGGCCACATCAGGCTCATCATCTTGATCTGGACGCGCGAGCTGCGTGTAACAACCGCTGATGACAAAGCTCATCACCGTCAGACCAATGGCTAAAAGACAGGCTTTCGGTTTCATGGAGTTTTCCTCCTTAAATCAAGCCTTGACTTTACTGCAAGAACTTTGGGGATTTTCATCGAAATTTATGTGATGCCGAAGGGCACCACTGTCGGGCACTTCGTTATCAAGCACGAATGCGTTTCATTCGCGTCGTGCACATTAACCGACAGGCGCCCAAGCGGTTCAATCCTACATCAGCAAAACCACAAACTACGCAGAGGTTTAATCCCCTGAATCCACTTCCTGTTCCCCTGTTTTTCTAGGGCAAGCGTCGTGCCATACTGGGTTTGCGGATGAAGCAACATGCCCCCAATGATTTTTAAATTTTTCCAGTGACTTGCAGCAGCATCCCGGCGCTGGCTTTTTGAGCGTCTGCCACTGTCATGTTGCAAGTCTACGCAATTGTAAAGACGATATACACAACCTCGAAGCTGGATGCGTCATCTTCTCACACAATCCCCTGTGCGCCGTTTCAACGGTCGCGGGATCATTGGCGATAGTCAAAGTTGTAGGACAGAGTGAACCAGGATTTCAACGGGCCGTTTCTGCCGCGTGCAGGCAAGAAGCGCGTCGCTTGGGCGGCTTTTTTGGCGGCTTCAGCGCACAGTTCACTGCCGGTGGTGTTCTCCAGGATCGTAACGCTCAACACCCTGCCGCGTTCGCTGATTTCCACGCTCAGCTTGACCTCGCCACGCACCCCCTTCTTGCGTTCCGCTTCGGGAAACTGGGGAAAAACTGAAGCCAGAGGCCGCGCCGGAGAAAGCAAGCCGCCACCAACCTCCTCCAACGCGCCGATTTCGCCGGCTTCCACTCCGCCGGCAACAGAGTCGGAGACTTCACCCGCTTGGAGTTGTGCCGGCTCAGGCAGTACAGTTTGGGGGGCGGGCTGATCCTGGCTGGGCAGCACCACAGCCGGTTTGGGTGGCGGTGGCAGACGGCTACCCTGCCTGGTGGCCGGCACATGCTCCACCGTGATTACGGGAATCTTGACTTCCACATGCTGCTGCGCCAACGGCAAATACCAAAATTGACTGGCGTAGCCTGCCAGCCCGGCGAGCGCAATCACTGCCAGTAACGCCCACTCAATCCGACGTGAATAGCCGAGCTTGAAAGTCTCAAAAGCTGGAAGGTTTTCGTTGGAACTTTTCATGGATACGCCTGCCTCCCCCGCAAGCCGGTGGTTGCAGCAGTGGCGCTCCTGCGCGCCACACCGGTGAATCAACCAGCGTGCGGTTCATGCCCGAGGGCAACGCCAATATAGTATTCCACCCGCCGAATACAACGCTTTTCTTGCGACCGAGAGCGAGATCATTTTACACATATCAACTGCCAAGTTGTCTCATTGCCGTACGCACACCAAAATTATCTGCTCACCGTGCTGTCATGACCCTTGCAATTCCCGCTGGCGTGGCCTTTTCCGCCGCCATGCCACTCCCCGCTTGCGACAGCATCGCACACGATACACCCGGGCGGGCACCGCCGTGATCGTTCTGCCCACTCACCTCAACGGCGATGCGCGATTTCTCAACGGCACCGTCAAAGAAACACAGCGGCAACACCACCGTGATCCTCGCCTTCTCCACACTGCCAGGCGTGCGGGTGGGTTAGTCGGGAAGTCCAATCGCGCAGACGGTTCGTTTGCCAGTGCCGTCAAGCCGGCCAGTACACGCTCGTTTGAGGCACGAACCGGCAGCGCGGCCTCACCGCAGACACTGAGTTCCCCGTCAGACGAGGCCGCACAAAATCTTCCGGGCGTCACGAACCGTTGTATGCCGGCAGAGAGGCCACCTGTCTGCGCGAGAAAAACTTGATCTGCACAGCCGGTACATTCAGGCTGTCCAGCAACCATGGTTCCCTTTCAATGCTCAAATCGGGATATTGTCCCACCCGCCGGTCGGGATAATTTTCCATGCCCACATGGGCACCCATCGGGATGAAAATTTGGCGCACAAACATCTTGTCTGCATGCAGACTGAAAGGCTGGGCGGCAGCACTTTCGTTGTAAATCTCCACGCTGCCGCGGCCCGCCAAGGCCACAGCAATCAGCAAGAGACAGTCTTCAAGCTTCTTGACTCAGGAGGTTCAGACCTTGAAAGGCACTCCGAATCAGGAGCCGGCCTTGCCATATGCAAAGCCAACTGCTTGCCGGTGTTGAACAGAAGTCCGCACGCTCGCCGACAGAAAGTTCGACTTGGTCGTCTGCATTTGACGATTGTGCAGGTACTGGCAAGGCACATAATGTGAACAACTCGAAACTTATCACCGCTGCGCGAAAACCCCTCGCCATGCAGGAAAGGCTGATTTCCACAAAAAGTGATCATCCATATACCAAAAAATTATTTTTTTTCTTGAAAAGTGTATATAATGGCACTATATTTTGCCAATATTTGGTGGCTTGATAGACACCATAACTTTTCAAAGGAGGTCGAGATGAAGAAAGCGCTTGAGCTTCCTCGCGGAGAACAGGTGCCTGTTGATGTGGATCTGCGCTACTGGCGTGGCCGGCTGGAGCCGTTTCAATTTCAGTTTATGAGTGACTTGTACCGCATCAGTCGCATCACCAGAAGGCAGGTGCGCACCATGGCCGACGGCGAATTCCGGCAATATTGGGTTCGCGTTGAGAGCCTGCCCGGCACCTTTCAGCTCACCGAGGATCTCAAGACCGCGTTGTGGCGGCTGAGCCGCACCTTGAAAACCCAGAGTCGCTGTTTTTGATTTTTGGATTGGCAAAGAGTTTTGTGTATATTGGCCGTGGCTCAAGATGGCAATTTCAGAGAGGCGGGCAAAGCCATGGTCCCGGCCGCTACCCCCAAGGTGGCGGACAGACCCATTTACCCATGCTTTGGGTGCAAGTGATGCTCCGGCACATTTCACCGCTGCTCCACTCTGCTTTTGCTGCCTTGAGCCTTTGCCACCACGAGGCGATGTGGGAAATCGAAAGCGCCTGCGAGGCGCTGTTTTTCCCCGCTGAGGTGATGGTGCCATTTGCACCTGATTCCGCGCGGCCGGCCACGGAGGCGCGACCAAACTCGAGCCATCATGACAACCAACCTCGCTGCCCAGCCTGATTCCAGGAGTGCTCCGAACCCTCTCACCCCGCCCCCCAATCCCAGGGAGGAGCAACGCCAAAAGCTGTTCCAGGTCTTGTTCGATCTGTTTCGGGACACGCTGAAAAAGTCCTGGCGCCGGTCGGAACTGCAACAACACCCGCTGGGAAAGCGGCTGTTGCGCCTGGCGCGTGCCACCTATGAACAGCGCAGCCACTATCCGCTCACATGGCGCCAGCAATTCGTGCGGCAGGCGCGCACGCTCCATTCCCTCACCGGCTATCGTGACATTCGCATGCTGTTGTTCGACTGGCTCAAGCGCATGGAAGAGTTGCCAGCCGACGCGGATTTATTCGTTTCCTCCGAGCCGGCGCTCCGCCGCCATTTGCACCGCCTGGCCGGGATAACCGCAGCAGCACCGGCGTTGCCGGCCGTGAGTGCACCTTCTGACGACGCTCCGGCAGTGGTGCTGACCGTTGACAATCCCGAGACGCATGATCGCGACGACGCACTCAGTTACCGCCGCACCCCCGAAGGCGAGGAGATCGGCGTGCATGTTCCGGATCTTACTGCCTTCGTTCCCGCCGGCAGCACATGGGATGCGTGGGCGGCGGAGCTGGGGGCTTCCGCCTACCTGCCGCACCGCACCATCAACATGCTGCCGGAGGCGGTCAACCAAGCCGCCGGCCTGCAGGCCGATCACACCCGCGCGGTGCTGTCGTTTTACTTCACCCGCACGGCAGGTGGCGCGTTCCGTGTCAACCGCATCATGCGGGAAAGTCTGGCCGTCAACCGCAATGCCGATTACGAAGAGATTGAAATGTGGCTGGAGGTGGGTGCCCCCGGGCCGTGGAACAGTGCGTTGCAGGCCTGGCTGGCCGGCGCACAACAACTCGAAGCGGCACGGGTGGCGGCCGGCGGTCGCATCTTCGCGCGCGAACAAATCGATGTGCTGCTCGACGCTTCCGGCCGGGTGGAGCTGCGGCGATACGCGCAAAACAGCGCGGCCCGCAAAATGATTGCAGAATGGATGATCGCCGCCAATGCCGCCGCGGCTGACTTCTGTACCGAGCATGACCTGCCCTGTCTCTACCGCACGCAGGAGCGCACCAGCCCCGCCGAGGAGGAAGCCGGGATGGAGAGCGAACCGCGCTTTGCCCGGCCGCAACTGAGCGTGCAACGCGCCCCGCATCATGATCTCGGTCTGCCGGCCTACACCCAAATCACTTCACCGCTGCGGCGTTATGTGGATTTGCTGATGCAGCGCCAGCTCATTGCCTTCCTGCAAACCGGCACACCGTGCTACTCCACGGTCACTTTGCGCGGGCTGGCACAAATGCAGGATTCCTTGAACCAACGTTTGCAGCGCTTGCAGGCGCGCGCAGAATTCTACTACAAATGCGTCTATCTCGCGCAACATCTCGGCACGCCCTGGAAGGCGGAAATCCACCACAGCCCGGCGCCCTCACGCTCGCTGGTGTTGCGCCTGCCGGAAATCGGACTGCGCCTGTTTTTGCCGCAATCGTCCATCAAGGGCTTGGGCATGCGACAAATCCCCCCTTATGGGGCGGCTATGCCGGTGCTGGCAACGTGTTTGGAGATGGATCCCGATCGTGCGGTGATGGTGTTTCAAGTGCGGAAAACTGTGCCGGAACGGTGAGGCGGGGAATGGACCGGCGGGAGGAAATCCGGCAATTTCATGGAACGCTGCCGGCTGACTCTGCCTGCGGCTGCTGTTGCTGGTGCGCGGCAGTTGCAGCGTTTTGACGGAAAAGCGGGGTCGAACTCCGCGCCCTCAGTCTCCCCACAAAAAACGACGCTGCGGTGTGCGCCCAAAAAAACTGGCCGCCGGCGCTGCCACTCCGCCGTGGGATCGGCACAGCGGAGTCAGGCCGCCCTACTTTGAATTTTCCCTCCAATCCACCACTTCCACGTTCTCTGGAATTTTGAACGTGAACAACTGATCGGCAAGCGTGGGGTTGATCACGACGTTGTGCAGCTTGTAAACCGTCAGGTTTTCGTTGAGATCGACTTGCTCGATCTTTACCGCAATCCAGTTTTTCTTGTCCACCCAAACCGTCACGCTTTTGGCGAAGGATTCTTCCTCCAGGCGCGGTGTGAGGCGCACGACGTGGCAGTCGCCCTGCTCCCAGCGTTCATCGCGCAGGTATTCCGCCTTGAAATCATTGGTGTACTTGATGAGCAGGTCGCGCGGCAGCGGATTCTCCGGCGACTTGGTCATGTGGTCGATGAAAACCTGCTGCTTGTCGACCGCATGAGTCCACACGGTTTTGCCGTCGGTGACGATGGTTTGCAAGTCGGTCTCCACGCGGTAGCGGTCGCCTTTTTTGAGATAAAGCTTGCCGGTGAGCGTTTGGGTTTCGCCGGCGAGTGCCCAGGTGTATTCCCTTTGAAAATCGGCAGCCAGGGCTTCGAGCTTTTCATAGGTGGCGCGCACCCGGCTGATGATTCTGTCGGCGTTGTTGTTCTGGCGCGGGGCAAACCCCGTAACGCCTGCGAGCGCCACGAGCAGAAACAGAGCAGGCCGCGGGAGAACAGCCCGGGAAACCATTGCGAAACGGCGGGGGCCACGCGCGGCGCACCAAGTGAAAAAGTTCATCTCCTATTCCAATCCCATTTCTTCGAGATACGATTCATCCACGAGCACTTCGCGGGCTTTGCTGCCGTCAAAGGCGCCCACGATGCCCGCGGCTTCCAATTCATCGATCAGACGCGCGGCGCGCGAATAGCCGATTTTCAGACGGCGCTGCAGCAGTGAAATCGAGCCCTGCTGGTGGCGTACCACCAGCTTGAGGGCCTCGTGAAACAGCTCATCGCGCCGGCCGTCGGCCGCCGGGCCGTAGCCGTCATCCACTTCGCTGTTCTCCTGGCGCACCGGCAGCAGGGTCTTATCGAAAGCCGGCTGATTGCGGATATGCTCGATGGTGCGCTCGATGTCTTCGGAGGAAACATAGGCGCCGTGAATGCGGACCGCTTCCGGACTGCCCGGCGGCAGAAACAGCATGTCGCCGCTGCCGAGCAGTTTTTCCGCGCCGTTCATGTCAAGAATCGTGCGCGAGTCGATCTTGGAGGCCACCTGAAAGGCGATGCGCGCCGGGAAGTTGGCCTTGATCACGCCGGTGATGACATCCACCGAGGGCCGCTGCGTCGCCACGATCAGATGAATGCCAACCGCGCGCGAGAGCTGGGTCAGGCGCGCAATCGGCTCCTCCACTTCCTTGGCGGCAGTGAGCATGAGATCCGCCAGCTCATCGATCACCAGCACGATGTAGGGCAGCGGCTTCAACTCCTTTTCGTCCGCCGCGGTGCCGGGTTCCCCGGGCGCAGCGAGCCTGCCCTCCCGCAGGCGCTGATTGTACTCCGCGATGTTGCGGGTGCCCACGCGCGCCAGCAGCGTGTAGCGGTTTTCCATTTCCCATTCCAGGCTGCGCAGTATGGCGAGTGCATTCTGCGGGGTGGTCACCACCTCTTCATTCAGATCATCGCGATAGTTCAAATGGTGCCGCCGCAGCATGCGATAACTGGAAAGCTCCAGCCGCTTGGGATCGACCAGCACGAACTGCACGTCGCGCGGATGCGCCTTGTAGAGAATGCTGGCGATGATGGCGTTCAAACACACGCTTTTCCCCGAGCCGGTGGCGCCGGCGATGAGCAAATGCGGCATTCTTTCCAGCGAGGTGACATACACCTGGCCGGAGATGGTCTTGCCGAGTGCGATGGTCAGGGGCGACGGTGATTGCCGGAAGGCATCGGAATCGAGCAGGCTGCGCAAATCCACCATTTGCGGCTCGGAATTGGGCAGCTCGATGCCGACCGCGGCTTTGCCGGGTATGGGTGCGACGATGCGGATGCGCTTGGCGCGCATGGCGAGCGCCAGATCATCGGCGAGCGCAGTGATGCGCGAGACTTTGATGCCGGGCGCCGGCTCATATTCGTAGCGCGTGATCACCGGGCCGGGGTTGATCTCCACCACCTTGCCCTCGACGTCGAATTCCAACAGCCGCTCCTCCAACACCCGGGCGAGACTGAGCAGCTCGTCGCGGCTCTGCACCTTTTGCTTTTCTGGCGGCGGTACACTGAGCAATTCCAGCGGCGGGAAAACATAGTTGCCTGCCGGCCTGGGTTTGTCGCTTGCCACGGCGGGGGCCGCTTCCGCCGGTGCCTCCGCTTTCGCAGGACGACCCGCATCAAAGGCAATTTTTTCGTTGTTGCTGTCGGCGGGCGGTGAGCTCGTGCCCGGCAAGACACTGCCGCTGCCCTGTCCCTCCGCAACTCGCAAGCGCGCGAGTTTCTTCCAGCGTGGCTCCTCCGGCTCCGTCACGGTCTCCACGGTTTCCGGCTCTGGTTCGGCTGCCACCTCCGGCTCCGCGACGCGCCAGGAGGCTTTGGTTGCAGCCGGCTGGGGAACCGCCGGCCGCCAATCGCGCATTGCTATCCAACCGCCCGCGAACAACTCACGCACGCGGGTGAGACCCGCCCGGGTCTGGCGCAGGACATCATGCAGGCTCTTCTGAGTCGCGACCATCAGCGTCACCGCGCCGACGGTCAGCAACACGATCACGCTGCCGATGGCGCCCAGGAGACGATGCAGGAGATGCGCAAAGAAAGCACCAATCAAGCCGGAATGGGAATAATTGACTGTCGGGGTGCCCTCCTGCATGACATGCGGCAGGCCCAGCCAGGTGGCGAAATAAAACGCAGCCAGCAGCATCAGGTAAGTGGCATGCCCCATCTTGTCTCGCTGATGGCCGCGAAAATAAAGCCAGCCCCAGGCGATCAACATGATGGGGATCAGTATGGCGGAATAACCGAACAGGATTTTGATCAGCACATACGAAATGTACACCCCCGCCACGCCCATGGCGTTGTGAATCCGGATGAACTGGATGCCCTGTGGCTCCTCCGCGGGATCGTATGAGATCAAACTCGCCAGCACCAGCATGCCGAGCATCAGCAGCAGAATTCCGAGAATCTCTTCTTTTTGCTGCTGTGAAAGTTTTACGGATTTTCCCGCCATTTAATCTTCACCACCTTACGCAGTCAATGATCCGTCTGCACATGTTCCCGCCCCGGCCGGGCCGCGGCGGGCTCGTCTTCCTGCTTCGCACCAACCCCGCGGATTGCCAAACCACCTCAGACCGGCACAGGGACGTTTTGGTGCATGCGTGCGCAGGCGCACACAGCCAAACCCGGATCTGTTGCAACGATCTTGCAATCTCGGCTGAGCCGGGCTTGCAAAACGCCGTGGCTTTCAGACAACGTCCAGGCAGTGGTTGCATTGCCATGAGAACCGCCGGTTCAATAATCACGACGGTAAAACGGTGTCGCCACGACGCGCGCCGCCACCTGACGGCCGCGCACGTCGACGGTCAATTCCGTCCCCACCGCGCTGTGTTCTGCCGCGACATACCCCATGGCGATGGCCTTTTGCAGGCTGGGTGAAAAGGTGCCACTGGTGACATGCCCGATGGTGACCCCGTCTTTGAGAATGGCATGGCCGTGCCGCGCCAGGTTTCGGCCCGACAACTCCAATCCCACCAGTTTGCGGCGCAAGCCTTGCGCCTTGACGCTGGCAAGCGCTGCCCGGCCGATGAAATCACCCTTGTCGAGCTTGGTGATCCAGCCCAGGCCGGCTTCCAGGGGATTGGTGGTGTGGTCGATGTCATTGCCATACAGGCAGTACTTCATTTCCAGCCGCAGGGTGTCGCGCGCGCCCAGCCCGATCGGCTCGATGCCGAATTCCCGCCCGGCTTCGAAAAGCGCATCCCACAGTTTGACGGCCTGCCGTGCGTCGCAGGCCAGCTCGAAGCCATCCTCGCCGGTGTAACCGGTGCGGGCGATCAAGGCCGGCACGCCGGCAATTTCACCCGACGCCAGCCAGTAGGATTTGATCGCATGCAAAGGCGCGGTGGTGAGTTTTTGCAGCGTGGCCCGGGCATGCCGGCCCTGCACGGCCAGCAGGGCGGTCTGCTCGCTGACATCGACCATGCCGGCTTCGGGCCTGGCCTCCTGCTGCAGCCACTCCCAATCTTTGCGGAGATTGGCAGCATTGACAACGGCAAGATAGCGGTCGGGCAGGCGATAGACGATGAGATCATCCACGATGCCGCCATCGGGATAGCACATGGCGGAATATTGCGCCTGACCGGGGGCCAACCGCGCCACGTCATTGATGGTCATGCGCTGCAGCAAGGCGGGCGCGCCCGGGCCGCGAAATTCGAACTCCCCCATGTGTGACACATCGAACACGCCGACGGCACGGCGCACTGTGAGATGCTCTTCGATGATACCGCGATATTGCACCGGCATCAGATAACCGCCAAATTCGACCATCTTCGCACCCAGGCCGACATGCACCTCGTGCAGGGGCGTTTTTTTCGCAGTGAAGACGGAGCGGGTGTTTGCCATGGCGAACTCTTTTCAGTCATCTCACTTCCCGGCGGAAGTGAGGGAAGTGGGCGGGTCTCACAGGGCTTCGATGACCCGTTTCATGCGGCGCAGGCCTTCCCGAATGTTTTCCACCGAGTTGGCATAACTCAAACGCAGATAGCCCTCGCCATATTGTCCGAATGCCGTGCCGGAGAGCACCGCCACGCCGGCTTCATTGAGCAGCAGTTCGGCCAATGGCTTGCTGGCCAGCGGCACGCGCGAGACATTGGGAAAACAGTAAAACGCGCCCCGCGGGTTGATGCAGGTCACGCCTTTGATGTCGTTCAGCCCGGCCACCATCAAATCGCGGCGCCGGCGAAACTCGGCGACAAAGGCGCGGATTTCCTCGCGCGGGCCCTGCAGCGCGGCAACTCCGGCATCCTGGGTGAAGGTCGCGGTGCAACTGTTGCTGTTGATCATCAACAGCTCAATCTGGCGCGCCAGCGGCTCGGGCATGACGCCATAGCCCAGACGCCAGCCGGTCATCGCATAGGTTTTGGAAAAGCCGTCCAGCAAAATCGTGCGCTCCAGCATGCCGGGCTCGGAGAGAATGCTGGCATGCTCGCCCTCGTAGAGAATGTCCTTGTAGATTTCATCGCTCAAGACCCACAAATCCCTTCGACGCGCCAGCTCCGCCACCGCCCGCACATCCTCGCGCGTCATCACACCGCCGGTGGGGTTTTGCGGCGAGTTGATGACGAGCAATCGGGTGCGTGGCGTGAGCAGCGCTTCGAGATCGGCGATTTCGAAACGGAAGCCCTTGTGCTCCTGCAACGGCAACGGCACGGCGCGCGCACCGGAAAACTGAATCACCGATTCATAAATGGGAAAACCGGGATTGGGATAGATGACTTCGTCTTCGGGGTCGATGAGGGCAAGCAGGGCAAAGAACATGATGGGCTTGGCGCCGGGTGTGACCACCACATTTTCCGGGGCGACGGCCACGCCGCGCGTGCGCGCCACCTCCTCGGCAATCGCCTGGCGCAGCTCGCGAATGCCGGCCGCCGGCGAATAATGCGTGCGGCCGCGGCGCAGGGCGTTGACCGCCTGCTCGACAATGAAGGCGGGGGTGTCAAAATCCGGCTCTCCGATTTCGAGATGGATGATCTGCTGGCCTTGCGCTTCAAGTTGCCGGGCGCGCGCCAGCACCTCGAAGGCCGTCTCCGTCCCCAGACGACTCATCCGTTTCGCGAATCTCATGCGGCTTTCTCGGGCGTCAAGAGTGAGAGGCTTGCCGACAGCCACAAGCGGTGGCGGGCGGCGACACCGCGCTCCCGGCGGCGCCGGCCGGCCTACCAGACCTTTTGCAGCAGCCGTTGAATATCGTTGAACGTGATGAACACTGTCAACAACAGCAACAACGCAATCACGACCTGATGCGTCACCAGCCGCGTCTTCACCGACACCGGCCGCCGCATCACCGCCTCCAGGCCGAGGAAGACCAGATGCCCGCCATCCAACACCGGGATCGGCAGCAGGTTGATGATCGCCAAATTGACACTGATGAGCGCCAGCAGCTCGATCAAACTCTCCCAGCCCTGACGGGCGGCCTCACCGGCGATCACCGCGATGCCGATCGGGCCGGTCAACTCCCGCTTGAGTGAGCCTTCACCACTGACCAAGCGCGTCAGCATGCGCCCCATGTGGCTGGTCACCTGCCATGACAAGTTCACGCCCGTGGGCCAGGCCTCCCAAAAACCGAATTTGCGCCGGGTCTCCTGCGGACTGATGCCGATCAGCCCGATGTTGGCTTCCGGATCCAGGCGTGGCGTCACTTCGGCGTGCAGGCGTTCGCCCTGGCGTTCCCAGGTGATCGCCAAGGCCCTGTCGGGGCTGGCGTGGATGATTCCGGTGAGCTCCTTCCAGGTGGTGATCTTCTGCCCGCCCACCTCCAAAATGCGGTCGCCGGGCTGCAGGCCGATGCCCTGCGCCGGCGAATCGGCAAGCACTTCTCGCACCACCGGCACCAACTCGGGCAGACCGGCGAAATAGGCCAGGCCGGCGAACAGCACGATGGCGAGCACGATATTCATCAACGGGCCGGCGGCAATCACGATGGCACGCTGCCAGATCGGTTTCGACATGAATTCGTCGGGCTTGCCTTCGATTTTGGTGTCGAGCGACTCATCCACCATGCCGGCCATTTTGACATAGCCACCCAGCGGCAGCGCACCGATGCAATACTCGGTTTCGCCGATCCGTTTTTTCCAGAGGTGAGGCGGCAGGCCGATGGAAAAGCGCTCCGCGCGAATGCCGGCCCAGCGCGCGGCCAGAAAATGGCCCAGCTCGTGGATCAGCACGAGGATGCCGATGACAAATACAAAGGCCAATAACGTCGTCATGATTTCCCTTCACTCATGCTTGATGCCTCTGCCGCGAAGCGCAACCGGCTCCACCGGCAGCATTAATTGAACTGCTCCTGCCTCCCCTCCCGCTCGCCGCCGTCCTGCTGTGGCACATGCCGCGCTCGTGCTCACACTCTAGCGAATCATCGTACCAAAATCAACACCTTTGTGCAACCGCCGCGGCAGGGCCCGCGCCCTCAGCCCACTTCACGACCGCCGTGGCAGCGCGGCGCGTACGAATTCCCGCGCCCAGCGATCGGCTGCCAGCACGCCCGCCAGGCTGAATTCCTGACCGTTGCTGTGCCGGGCGAGCGCCTCGGCAATCATGTGCGGAATTTGATCGAAGCGCAAACGGGTTTCCAGAAAAGCCTGCACCGCCTCTTCGTTGGCCGCATTCAGCACGGCGGGGGCGGTGCCCCCGGCAGCCAGCGCCTCGGTGGCCAGACGCAGACAGGCAAACTTGTCGAAGTCGGGTGCATGAAAAGTGAGTGTGTGCCAGCGACTGAAATCAAGACGGGGGAGATCATTGGGCAGACGGTCCGGATAGGTGAGCGCATATTGAATCGGCAGGCGCATATCCGGCACGCTGAGCTGGGCTTTGATCGAACCGTCCACGAATTCCACCATGGAATGAATGATGGACTGCGGATGAATCACCACCTCGATCTGCCTCAGCTCCAGGCCAAACAGCCAATAGGCCTCGATGACCTCCAGGCCTTTGTTCATCATGGTGGCCGAGTCGATGGTGATCTTCGGTCCCATGCTCCAGTTGGGGTGAGTGAGCGCTTCCGCGACCGTAATGCTGGCAAAATCCGCGGCCGCACGCTCGCGAAACGGCCCGCCCGAGGCCGTAATGATGAGCCGGCGCACGCGCTCCCGCGGTTCGCCGGCCAGGCACTGCCACAACGCGCTGTGCTCGCTGTCGATCGGAATGAGAGGTGTGCCATGCCGGCGGGCGCAGGCCATCACCAATTCCCCGCCGGTCACCAGCGTCTCTTTGTTGGCCAGCGCCACGGTGGTGCGCTGCTCCAATGCCCGCACGGTCGCCGGCAGACCGGCGGAACCGACCACGGCATTGACCATGACAGAGACGTCATCGCGCGCCGCCAGCTCCACCAGGGCCTCGCCACCACACAGCAACTCCGCGCCCAGGCGCTTGAATTCCGCACGCAATGCCTGTTGCCGGCCCGGCGGCGGCTCCACCAGCGCCACAGCCACCGGGTGAAACTGCCGGGTCTGCTCCAGCAGCAGCTCGTAATTGCGATGGCTGGCGAGATAGACAACTTCGAATTGCTGCGGCAGACTCGCCACCACCTTCAGGCAGTTGACGCCGATTGAGCCGGTGGCGCCCAAAATGCCAATGCGCTTCATGGATGATAACGGACAACAAAACTGCGATGAGGTTGCAACCACCATCTGCCGGCCAACCGGCGGGCCGGCGCGCGGTGGATCGTTTCAGCTCCGTCGGAGACGGCTTGTGTGATCTCGATCATCAAACAAACCCGCCCCGACAGGGCCGCACTTTCCAGCAGGCTGACGGAGGTGAAGTCTGCGGACATTTGATGCCACGGCCCGGCCGTCGCGGGAACGTCTGCATCACTTTTTACCAAGAAAACTGCAAGAGTGCCACGGCCAAGCCGTGGCAAATCACGCAGGGATTTGAATCGTTACTGTTTTTCTTTGCGAAACGCCCAAGCGTGGAGTCACCAAGCCGCAAAAGGGAAACCTTGCGGGGCTCCTGGCGGCCTGGCCTCCTGGTAACTTTGCGTTTGTTTATCACAAGAAAACTTCTGCAGTAGACTCTTCAGGGGGCGGTGCCCAAAGGCACGGCTGCGAAACCATCATGAGGGCTGCCGCGCACCGCACGGCAGATTACGCGAAAAAACGATCATACCCGCAACGATTTTCGCGACACAGATTTTCGCCGATGAACGCAGAAACAAAACATCAGCGGGAGTCGGCGGTTATCTGCGTCCCCAGGTTACCACGCAAACGCCTGCAGGCGGACAGGAAGTCTGCGCTGCGTTGTCATCGTGCGGGATGAGCTGGCGCGCATGCCCGTTATTCCCCCACCTTCCAACCGCGAAGTTTTTTTGAACCGCCAAGCCGCCAAATACGCAACGCAATACCAGCCTGGCGCTCTTCGCGGCTTCGCGGTTCCATTTAGCACGAAAATCCGTGCAGACAGACAAGAGGTCTGCGCGACATTGCCATCCCGAGGGGTGGAAATTTCCTGCAACGGCCCGCGGCCATGGCAGGCGCGTTCTCTCAAAACTGCGCGAGCACGGACGGCTGCTATCTAAAACTCAAGGCGGCGCCCAGGCCAATGCTGGTGTACTTGCCGAAATTCCCGTCCACGTTGATCTTGAAAAACGGGATCGGCTCCACGGTGAGGCCTACCGTGGCCTGCGGATAGTTGACGTTGTAATCCTTGTTGATGTCGGGCGGCAGGCCGGGAATGTGCAACGACAGGCTGGTGCGGTCAATGCCGCCGCCGCCATAAAGGGTGAAGAATGGCAGACTCTTGCTGATGTAAGCCTTGGCGCTGAGCGTCGACACCGTGCCGAAGTTGAAGGCATCCGGCACCAGGATGGTTTGATAGCCGGCAATGAGCACGATGCCGGGAGTGGCGAGATTGTCCTTCAGCAGGCCATACTTCAAGCCGCCACCCAGCAGCGTGACATTGCCACCAGGATCGCCCTTGATCGGCAGCGTGAAGAAGCGGCCGAATACCTCGAAGTTGGCGGGCAGACCAATATTGCCATGCAGGAAGGCAAAGGGCACATAGTCCGCGCCTTCCAGGGGATCCTGCACCGTCGGGATGATGTCCTTGAATTCATCGGGAATCGGGGTGAACACACCGCTCAAACGCAGATCAATGCCGCCCGGGCGGTGCACTTCGGCGGAGTTGACGAAGCCGCCGCCCACCAGCGAGCTGAACAGATTGAGCAGGGATTCGACCTGTTTGTCGATATCGCTTTGCGCCAAAAACCGGCCATCGCTGGTTTGCACGTCCCAGTCATACTTCTGCGCGTGCGCTTCGGACGACAGCCATACCAGCAGCAGCATCGTCAGGACAACGCCAAGCTTTCGCATGATTTTTCCTCCAGGGATTTGATGGTAAGAATGCTGTACCGTTCGCGCCAGGCTTCTGCCAACGCCTGCTCTTCCGGCTGCACTGCGCCTTCTGCCAATTCAATATCCAGGGCTTCTGCAAAACCGCGCCGCACCGCCTGCGCGGCTTCTGCGAAGGTGATCACCCGGCCGGCGGCGGCCGCCAGTGTGATGGTATGTTCGAGCAACCGTTGGCGTTCCGCCGCCACCGTGGCCGTCTCGCCTTTGAGAAAAGCGGGCAACTGCTCGTGCCCATCCTGCAGGATGAGCGAGCCGTGTTGCAACACCCCCTCGCGAAAACGGCGTTGCGCACTGCCCACGATTTTCCGGCCGGCAACAATGACTTCATTGCGTGCCGCACTGGCAAAACAGGACATGCGCAGCGGCCGGCCATCCTGGTGCAGCCGCTCGCCCGGCGCAAATCTGGCGGCCACCCCGAGCACGGCCAAACCCGCCACCAGTGCTTCGCTGATCCTGCGGTACAAATCCAGCGGCAGGATGTCATACCACGGATGTCCCGCGGGGATCACCACGCTGTAGGTCAATTCCTCGGCATGCAGAATGGCCCGGCCGGCGGTGGGCCGGCGCGCCACTTCATAACCCGCGGCCCGGCACCTGGCGAGATCGACCTCGTCCGCCGCTTGATGATAGCCGAGCGAAATGCAATAAGGTCGCCAGCGGAAAAAGCGCAGGCTCGGCACGTGCGTCCAACCGCCGCGCGCCATCGCCGCATCGAGCGCCATGTGATAAGCGCCGTCAGCAAAGCCGGTATCAAGCAATCGCCAGGGCCTCATCAGGGCTGCAGCTCTCCTCGGGCGTCAATCGGAATCAGAATCATTGGCCGCGGCCGCGCGCGCCCCCCGGGCATGCCTGTGCCCGCCGCCAATGATCCCGCGCTCGCTCTTTTCCACGAACTCGATCACGGCTTTCACCTCCGGCGTCAGCTCGCCGGCGGCGCGCAGCCGCGCGAGTGCCTGGCTGACATTCAGGCCGGATTTGAACAAAATTTTGTAGGCGCGCTTGAGCGCCAGCAGTTGTTCTTCGGTGAAGCCGCGGCGCCGCAAACCCACGGCATTCAATCCGGCGTAGATCAGCGGCTCATTCACCGCCAGAATGTAAGGCGGCACGTCTTTGGACACTCGATAGCCGCCGCCGATGAAACTGTGCTGGCCGATGCGCACAAACTGGTGCACCGGCACCATGCCGCCGATGCCCGCCCAGTCCTCCAGCACCACATGGCCGGCGAGATTGACGGCATTGGCGAGAATGCAGTGATTGCCGATGATGCAGTCGTGCGCGACGTGGGCATACGACATGATCAGACAGTCACTGCCCACGCGCGTTTCGCGGTGATCTTTGGTGCCGCGATTGATGGTGGCGAACTCGCGAATGGTGGTGCGGTCGCCGATGTGCACCGTGGTCTCCTCGCCGCCAAATTTCAAATCCTGCGGCACGGAACCGATCACCGCGCCGGTGAACACCCGGCAGTTCCGGCCCAGTCGTGTGCCCGACGCCAGATGCACATGCGGCTTGATTTCACAACCCGGCCCGATCTGAACATTGGCCTCCACAATCGCATACGCTCCGATGGTCACATCGGAGGCAATCTCTGCGGCCGGATCAACGATCGCCGTCGGATGAATATTCGCCACAGGATACTCCCGCTCAGTTGCGATTCACCACCGCCGCCGACAACTCCGCCTCACACACCAGCTCGTTGGCGACATACGCTTTGCCCGCCATCTTGCAGAGCGATTGCCGCAGCTTGAGCAGTTCCAGCTCGAAGATGATCTGATCACCCGGCCGCACCGGCTTGCGGAACTTCACCTTGTCCAGCCCGGTGAAGTACACCAGCTTGTCCTCCGGGTTGCTTTGCGTGTTGAGCAGCAAAATGCCGCCCACCTGCGCCATGGCCTCGAGAATCAGCACGCCCGGCATGATGGGATGGCCGGGAAAGTGGCCCTGGAAGAACGGCTCGTTCAAGGTGACGTTCTTCAATCCCACCACCCGTTCGCGCGGGACGAGATCGATGATGCGATCCACCAGCACGAAAGGATAGCGGTGCGGCAGAATCTTCTGAATCGCCTGGGCATCGAAAACGTAATCGCCGGTGAGCTTGCCCTGGTATTTCGAGGTGATTTGAATCTTCTCGTATTCCTTGCGGATGCGCTTGACCAACTCGACGTTGGCGGCATGGCCGGAGCGCGCCGCCTGGATGTGGGCTTTCAGCCGCACCCCCAGCAGTGCCAGATCCCCGAGCAGATCGAGCGCCTTGTGGCGCACCGGCTCGTTCTTGAAGCGGAAATGCTGCTCGCCGTTGAGGATGCCGTTGTTGTCCAGACGGATCTCACCGGAGACGCCGAACATTTCCTTCAGCCGGCCGATTTCACCGGGTTCGATCTTGCGGTCGACGATGACAATGGCGTTGTCGAGGTTGCCGCCCTTGATCAGCCCCCGCTGGTAGAGCGCCTCGACTTCGGAGAGAAAGCAGAAGGTGCGGGCCGGGGCAAACTCGGTTTCGAACTCGTCCTGCAGGGAATACATGGCGGTGTATTGCGTGCCGAGTGCGGGGTTCTTGTAGTCGATGAGAAAGGTGATGCGAAATTCATCGGAGGGAAACACCACGATGTCGACACCGCGTTTGTCATCGGAATAGGCGATGGTCTTTTCGATCACCAGGTAGTCGCGCGGCGAATCCTGCTCCACGATGCCGGCCTGCTTGAGCATGTTGACGAAGGGCAGGGCGCTGCCGTCGAACACCGGTGGCTCGTTGCTGTCCAGCTCGATGATCAGGTTATCGACCATCATGCCCATCAAGGCGGCCAGCACATGTTCGACGGTGTGCACCACCACCTCCCCGCGGCCGATGGTGGTGCCGCGCGAAATGTCGATGACGTTGTCGATGTCGGCCTTGATGAGCGGCTGGCCGGGCAGATCGGCACGCCGAAAAAAGATGCCGGTGTTGGGCGGTGCCGGATGAAACGTCATGGTGGAATTGTTGCCGGTGTGCAAGCCCACACCGGTAATCGAAACAGACTGGGCGATCGTTCGCTGTTTTTCCAGCAGCATCAACACTCCCTCACGAAACATTTTCTGAACCGGTCGCGCGCTGCCGCGCCGCCAGTGACCGGCGGCGCAAGGGACAGCACCGGCTCGCGCTCTTCTTCCTCACACCTCAGTCATCCCTCAGGCCATTCGCGGCCGACGGCAACCGGCCGGTGGCGGCCAGCAGCTTCTCCAGCGTCCGGACGCGCTTGAGCAACTCCGGCAGCCGGCGTATGGCGGCTTCCTCGCGCCGGGCCTGGGCATGATCGCGGGCGGGATAGCCGGAAACCACCATGCCCGGCGGGATCGATTTCGTCACGCCCGCCTGCGCTCCGAACGTGGTGCGGTCGCCAATCTCGATGTGGCCCACAAATCCGACCTGGCCGGCAATCGTCACCTCGCGGCCGATTTTGGTGCTGCCGGAGATGCCGGTCTGCGCCGCAATCACGGTATGCTCACCGATTTCAACATTGTGCGCGACGTGAATCAGGTTGTCGAGCTTGGCGCCGCGCCGCAGATGCGTCTGGCCGAAGGTGCCGCGATCGATCGTGCAGTTGGCGCCGATTTCGACCTCGTCCTCGATCACCACGGTGCCGAGATGCGGAATCTTGTGGTAGCGCCCCTCGTGCCGCAGATAGCCAAAGCCGTCCGAGCCGATCACGCTGCCGAATTGAATGATGACATTGCGGCCGATCACCACCTCGTGGCCGAGGCAAACGTGGGGGAACAGCACACTGTTTGTGCCGATGCGCACCTTCGCCCCCACATAGCAATGTGCGCCAATCTGCACGCCATCACCAATCTCACACCCGGCTTCGACCACGGCATACGGCCCGATGCTGACCTCCCGGCCGACGCGCGCCCGCGGGTGCACCTGCGCGGTGGCCGCGATGCCGTGCGTCACCTCGGGCCCGGGCAAAACCTTCTGGAGAATCCTGATAAAGGCAAAATAGGGGTTGTCAACGCGGATCAGCGCGCAGCGGCTGCTGGTCGCCGCCAGATTCCTGGCCAGCAACACCGCGGCCGCCGGCGTGCGCTCGAGCTGATCCAGAAAACGGGGCTGCGCAATGAAAGTCAGATCACCGCCGGCTGCCTGCTCGATGGGAGCCACGCCGGTGATCACAGTGTCGGGATTGCCCTCCACCTCCCCGCCGACGTGCCGCGCCAGCTCCGCGAGACGTATAGGCTCGATTTTCACTGCTGCTCCTGGCTGGTCATAGGAACACGAAGAGGTGCCAGATCAACCTTTCGGCGGCTCCGAAAGCGCAATCTGAACACCTCCAAAGACGCGCATGGGCAGCACGAGGGTTATTTGTTCGCGCCGGCCGGCTTGGTGGTCGCGACAGTCTTGTTCAGCTCCTCCAGGACACGCGCAGTCAGGTCCACCTGGTTGGGACCGGCGTAGAGGATGATGTTGGCCGCGTTGTCAAAGACATAGTCGAAGCGGTCCTGCTCGCCGATCTTTTTCACGGCATTGACGATCTTGTCGCTCAGCGGCTGCATGATCTCGGCCTGCTTTTTCTCGCCCTCGCCGTTCTGCCCCCATTTCTCCTGGGCATACTGCTGGATGCGCAGCTCGAGATTCTGCAGTTCAAGCAGCTTCTCACGCTTCTTCTCCTCGCTCAACAACAGCGCCTGCGACTCCAGCTCGTCGCGTTTTTGGGCAAACTCGCGGCGCATGTTGTTGAACTCCTCCTCCCAGCCCTTGTTGATTTCGTCGAACTGCCTGCGCGCATCCTGCGCTTCCTTGAAGCCTTCCAGGATTTTCTGGGTATTGACATGGCCGACTTTCAACTGGGCAGCGGCCGGGTTGGCGTGCAGCAGGAACAGCAGCATGAGAAAACCGCCAAGCCACAGGTAGGATGCCTTCACTCCTGCCTCCTTGAGCTTTAAGGACTGATGATTCATGGTGGGTGTGGGTTGTGCAAATTGTTTGAAGTTAAAAACTGCGGCCAAAGATGAAATGCGGCTTCCACTGGCCTTTGCGCTTGCCGGTGGTGCTGTCGATGTGATCGAAACCGTAACCGTAGTCAAAGCCGATCACGCCCAGCAGCGGCATGAACAACCGCGCGCCGAGGCCCACCGAACGGCGCAGATTGTAGGGATCCATCCGGGCAAAATCCGGCCAGGTGTTGCCCGCTTCCGCGAAGACCAAGCCGAACACCGTGGGGTTGGGCGAAATCGGCACGCGCCACTCGGCGGTGTACTTCAGCATGGCCTTGCCGCCGATGCGGTACTGGCCGAAATCAGAAGAGGTCAAAGGATCGTCATAGCCACGCAGGGCGATGGAATTGGATGACATTCCCGAGCCGCCCATGAAGAAAAACTCGGTGTACGGAATCCGGCTGTCTTTCTTCAGACCATCGAGATAGCCGGCCTGAAAGCTGGTGAACAGCACGAAGGGGCCGAAAGTCGGAAAGAACCAATCCGCCTGCAGTTGATGTTTGTGATAACTGACGTTGCCCTGCAGGGGGCCGCCCGCGAGATCACTGGTGAGTGACACCTGCGAGCCGGCGGTGGGGAACTCCGGCCGGTTCAGGCTGTTGCGAGTGAAAATGTGCGTGATCGAGCTTTGCGTGAAGGGACGATCTTCCAGCCCGATGGCGCGCAGTTGGGCGGGCGTGTATGCCGCCAAATCCTCCCGGAAGTCGGAATACTCGAACGTTTGCAGACGATAGATCCAGTCGGTGCGGAAAAAATCATCCGGCCAGGACAAACGACGGCCCACCCGCAGCGAACCGCCGGTGCTGCGGTAGCCGTAAGCGTCGTAGGTGTAAACCCGCGAGCGCTTGGTGTCGAACACGCTGATGCCGGTCAGCGTGGGCGAATCGAAGAGCCAGGGTTCGGTAAACGAAAGCTGAAAGGAGCGGAAACTGCGGCCGAAATTCCAGTCGAAGGAGAGTCGCTGGCCATTGCCGAGAAAATTGTTCATCGAAACGCCGATGGCACCGATGAGCTTGTCGCGCTCACTCCAGCCTGCACTCATGTTGGCGGTGTCGGTGGACTTTTCCACGACCTCCAGCGAAATATCGACTTTCTCATCGTCGATCGGATGCACGTCGGGCTTGACATCGGAGAAATAATTGAGCACGAACACTTCCCGCTGGCTGCGAATCAGCATGTTGCGGCTGAAGATGTCGCCCGGCCGGATGAACAGTTCCCGGCGAATCACCTTTTCCTTGGTCTTGGTGTTGCCGGAGATGCGAATCTTGTTGACGGTGACGGCCTTGCCCTCCGTGACAAGGAAGTGCAAATCGACGCGGTTGCCCTCCCGCACCTTCTCCACCGGGTTGACAGTGGCATAAATGTAGCCGGCGTCATAATACAGGCTGCCCAGGCGCTCGGTGACCGCTTCACGAATTTTCTTGGAGCTGTAAACGTCGCCGGGGCCGAAGCCGAGCATGGCGGCCAGCACGCGGCTGTCGTAGATGGTGTTGCCCTCCCAGGTGATGTCGCCAATGGTGTGCCGCTCGCCCTCATTGAGCCAGAGGTCGATGAACATGTCCTTCTTTTGCGGGCTGTAGGAAATCGAATCCCGCACGAACTCGACGTCCCGGAAGCCCTGGGAGCGGTAGAACTCCAGCACCAGCTCGCGGTCCTCCCGGTATTTTTCCGCATCGAAATCGCCACCGCCGAAGAAGCCGTTCTCCTTGGTCTTCTTCATCTGCTTGCGCAACTTTTTGTTGGAGAAGGCGGAGTTGCCGTGAAAGGTGATCTTTTCGATTTGTACTTTGTTGCCTTCTTCGATTTTGATGGTGAGATCGACGCGGTCGTCGCCCGCGGGGGTCAGAGCCGGCTCCACCTTGGCCAGCAGGTAACCCTTGCTGGCATAGAGTTTCTTGATCTTGCGGCGCACGCGCGCGGCTTCGCGCGGGCTCATCACCTGGCCTTTGAAGAAGGTCAGCTCCTTTTCCAGATCCTTCTTGCTGATTTTGTCGTTGCCGCTCAACTCGATCTTGTTCAGGCGCGGAAACTCACGGACGCGAATAATGAGGTAAACACCGTCGCCGACCTGTTTCTCCAGCAGAATGGCAATGTCGTCGAACATGTCCAGTCCGGCAAGCTGGCGAATGGCATCCTGAATGTCATCGCCGGTGATTTTCTCGCCAACGGCCAGGCCCGAGCTGAGCCGGACAAAGTTGGCATCGGCGGTTTTGTTGCCTTCGACGGAGAGGCCGAGGATACTGTAGGAGGTCTGCCGCGGTTGGGCGGGAACGCTGGCGAACCACATCAACAAGAGATAGACAGGCAGTATGCTGGCAGAGAAACGGTGCAATTTTTCCCAACTCATTACGTGAACACCCTGGCTTGATTTTGATTTAAAGCGGCGCAAGGTAGCAATTTTTTGAAGGAATGTAAAGCAGATTTTTCATGGTGCTATGCTGATTCGTGCGGGGCAAGGCATGACGGAGGCATTAAAAGCCGGGAATGTGCCTCACACCCGGCCATCCGCTTCATCTTCATTCCGGCCAACCAGCAAGTTCCTGTCAAAATGGGCACAAGGCACACTCTTGCGTGGAAGTTCCGTTTGTGCGGGGGAAAGATGACGGTGCAAGCGGGCGGTTGCCTTGTGAAGTGCTCGCGCGCGACTCGATCGCTGCAAGCATCTCTGCAATTCCGCACGGAGCCTTTTTCATGCTCTTCCAGCCATTAGACGCCCGCCTGCGCCATTTGGTTCTAGGCCGCGGGAAAATGCCGGCCGTGACTGCGGGCGGTTGCCGCCTTCCGACAACAGCGCCTCCTGCTTCGCTTGCCGAAAACAACACCGTCACAGACCGGTCTGCCGCTGCGTTGCGGTGAGCCGCCGGGCGGCAAAGATGTGTGCGGCGGAAAAAACGGTTGACTTTTTGTGATTTGACCCTTATTTTCAAGCCGCTTTTTAAACGTGCTCAGGATTTGAGACGTGTGGTGAGTTGGGTTTCGGGCTTGTGGCCCGCTGATAAAGTACGTCAGTTGCGCCGGTGATCCCGGGCGCGACGGTCTCCAATCATCATGAAAATGATTCGTCCATAAGAGCAGGCGGGACGCCGCGATACATTTTCATCACCAGGAACACCAGACGAAGACGATATCAGTTACAGCCTGTTGTCAACAACTCTGCTCCCACCACAAGATTGTCTCCAATCTTGACCCGCAATCAATCGTCAATGCACCAGTGTTACTTCTCCCCGGGCGGTTAGCTCAGTCTGGTTAGAGCGCTTGCTTGACATGCAAGAGGTCACAGGTTCAAGTCCCGTACCGCCCACTTTTCATTTAAGCTGAACGTGCAACGAGCTCCGGTTATGAACGAACAGATCCAGGTGCAATTCCCCGACGGCAGCACCCGGCAATACCCCAGGGGCATTCGGCCGCGGGAGATTGTGCAGGAGTTGAGCCGCTCACTTGCGGAGAAGGCGCTGGTGGCGCGCTTCAACGGCAGGCTGATTGATCTCAACCGGCCATTGCTGGAGGACGGCACGCTGCAGTTCCTCACCTGGGAGGATCCCGAGGGCATGCAAGTGTACTGGCACTCCAGCTCGCACATCATGGCGCATGCCATCAAAGCCCTCTATCCCGAGGCGCAGTTCGGCGTGGGCCCGCCCATCGAAAACGGCTTCTACTATGACGTCGACGTCGCCACCAAGCTGACCGGCGATGACCTGCGCCGCATCGAAGCCAAGATGCAGGAGATCATTGCCGCCGATCAACCCTTTCAGCGGGAGGAGCTGGACAAGGCCGAGGCCGTGCGACTGTTCCAGCGCCGGCAGGACCAATACAAACTCGAGCTGCTGCGCGACCTGGAAGATGACCGGCCGAGCGTCTATCACGAAGGCGATTTCGTGGATTTGTGCCGCGGCCCGCATGTGCCGAGCACCGGTGTCATCAAGCATTTCAAACTGCTGAACCTGGCAGGCGCCTACTGGCGCGGCAGCGAGAAAAACAAAATGCTGCAGCGCATCTACGGCATCTCCTTCCCCAAAAGGGAGATGCTGCAGCAGCATTTGCAGTTGCTGGAAGAGGCTAAAAAACGCGATCATCGCCGCCTGGGCCAGGAGTTGGAGATCTTCCACCTCTCTCCCAGCGTCGGCGGCGGCCTGCCGCTCTGGCTGCCGAACGGCACGGTGATCCGCGAAACGCTGGAGGCTTTTTTGCGGCAGGAGCAGCGCGCACGCGGCTACCTGCCGGTGATCACGCCGCACCTTGCCAATTTGAGTCTGTACCGCACCAGCGGGCACTATCCCTATTACAAGGACAGCCAGTTTCCTCCGCTCAAGCTGGAAGACGAGGAATTTCTGCTGAAGCCGATGAACTGCCCGCACCACCACATCATCTACATGAGCCGGCCGCGCAGCTATCGCGAGCTGCCACTGCGGCTGGCGGAATTCGGCACGGTTTACCGCTATGAGCAGTCGGGCGAGTTGAACGGGCTCACGCGCGTGCGCGGCTTCACCCAGGATGATGCACACATCTATTGCACGCAGGACCAGGTGCGCGAGGAAATCCGTGCCACGGTGGAACTGACCCAGCTTGTGTTTCAAACCTTCGACATGAAGGTGCGGGTGCGGCTTTCCTTTCGCGATGACAATGTCGAGAAATACGGCGGCGAGGCGCAATTTTGGGAGCGGGCGCAAAGCGAGATCAAGGAAGTCGCCGAGGCGATGGGCCTGGATTACTTCATTGGCCTGGGCGAGGCTTCATTCTACGGCCCCAAGATCGACTTCATGATTCGCGATGCCCTGGGCCGCACCTGGCAGCTCGGCACGGTGCAGGTGGACTATGTGATGCCGGAGCGCTTTCAACTCGAATACGTCGGCAGCGACAACAAGAAACACCGGCCGGTGGTGATCCATCGCGCGCCATTTGGCTCGATGGAGCGCTTTATCGGCATTCTGATCGAGCATTTTGCCGGTGCTTTCCCCCTGTGGCTGGCACCGCTGCAAGTGGTGGTGATGCCGATCACCGATGCCCAGCTCGATTATGCCCGTGAGGTGGAGCAACGCCTGCGGGCGTGTGGTTTGCGCAGCCACCTGGATGACCGCCCGGAAAAAATCAACTACAAGATCCGGGAGGCGGAAACCAAAAAGACGCCCTACATGGTCATTGTCGGCGCCAAGGAGGTGGCCTCCCGCCAGATTGCCGTGCGCAAACGCAAAGTCGGCGATCTCGGCATCTTCAGCCTCGAAGCATTTGCCCGGCAGTTGCAGGAGGAGATCGCACACAAAACCCTGTCCTGATCCGTGATGACGGGCGGATGAGGCCGGCCCCTCTCCCAGAGCGGCCGGCCGGGATGAACTTCACCAACCCCAAAAGGAGCTTAACAGTCACGTCACAACAAAAAAAGTTCATTCGGATCAACCATCAGATTCGTGTGCCCAAGGTACGGCTTATCGGAGCTGATGGCACCCAAGTGGGAATCGTTTCCATTCAGGAGGCGCAAGCCGCCGCCGAAGCAGCCGGTCTCGATCTGGTCGAAATCGCGCCCCAGGCCGATCCCCCTGTTTGCCGGGTCATGGACTTTGGCAAATACAAGTATGAGCTGGGCAAGAAGGAGAAGGACAGCCGCAAAAAAGCGGCGGTCATTCACGTCAAGGAAGTGCGGTTCCGCCCCAAAATCGAGGAACACGATTTCAACTTCAAGTCCAAGCACATGCGGGAATTCCTGGAGAAGGGCGATAAAGTCAAAGCCACGGTCACGTTTCGCGGGCGGGAGATGGTGCACCGGGAGTTTGGCGAGGCGGTAATCAACCGCCTGATTGAGTCGCTCGCCGACATCGCCAAGGTGGAGCGGCAGGTGCAAGAAGGCCGCAATCTCGTGATATATTTCGTGAAAAAGTAAACACCTGAATTTGGCATGTTCTTTATTACCTGACCTGAGAATAAGTTCTCAGGCTCAAAGCTGAAACCGTCTGGAAGTGGCCGCCCACCAATCGGGTGATAAGCCCGCCCCAGCCGACTCGAGCTTTGAGCCTGCGACGTCAACCGCAGGCGGTGGGGGCAACATGACCCATGCAAAATTCAGGAAACAAGCAAAGTGAGAGCATCATGCCAAAATTGAAAACCAACCGCTCGACGGCCAAGCGGCTGCGGGTGACGGCCAGCGGCAAACTCAAACGCAACCGCGCCGGCAAGAGCCACATTCTGACCAAGAAAGATCGCAAGCGCAAGCGGCGTTTGCGTCAGGCCACCCTGGTGCATCCCGCCGACACGCCGCGCATGAAGCGGTTGCTGGCGCGCGCCTGAGCTGCCGGCCGGCGTGTGCCCCGGCCTCATCTCCTGGCGGGTGCAATCCCCCGGGCCGTTTCATAATCATCATCAACTCCCGCGATCGCGGAGCGCTGTTTGGGCGCCGCGTGGCGGTTTTGTATTCCCAAGGAAAGGTTGACATTTTATGCCCCGTTCAAAATATGCCGTGCCTTCGCATCGCCGTCGCCGCAAGCTCATCAGCAAAACCAAGGGGCGCTGGGGCGGCAAAAAGAACCTGCTGCGCAGCGCACGCGAAACTTATGAGAAGGGTCTCACCTACGCCTATCGCGACCGGCGCGCCCGCCGCCGCAACATTCGCCGTTTGTGGATCACCCGCATCAATGCCGCGGCCCGCCTCGCCGGCACCACCTATTCGACCTTGATGAGTGGCCTGAAGAAAAAGCAGGTCGGCATCGACCGCAAAATGCTGGCCGATCTCGCGGTCAGGGATCCCCAGGCGTTCGAAAATCTCGTGCGTCTTGCGCAGAACTAGTGCCGGGTTGGGCAACCAGGGCTGAGCCAACCGACATCCGTTTCGTGCCGCACCGCCGTCGCAGGCGCCGCTCCCGCAGCCGGCAACGCCGCGCTGCGCGGCCGGACCCATTCTCCAAATCCGAGCACTGGTTATGGCAGTATCCGAACAACTTTTCGCCGATCTTGATCAACTGGAAGCCCGCTTCCGGGTGGCGCTGGAACAGGCCGCCAATGCCGCAGAGCTCGAAGCTGTGCGGGTGAAATATCTGGCGCGCAAAGGTGAAATTACAGAATCCTTCAAAATCCTGGCGCAGGCCGATCCGGCCGACCGTCCCCGGCTGGGGCAGCGCCTGAATCAACTGCGTGATGCCAGCGCGGCCGCCTTTGCAGCCAAACAAGCGGCGCTGAGCAAACCGCAGGCTGACGGGCCGTCGATCGATCTGACACTGCCCGGCATTCAACGCCGGTTGGGGTCGCGCCATCCCGTCCTGCAGGCGCTGGACGAAATCAAAAGCATCTTCGTGGGCATGGGCTTCACGGTGGAATCCGGCCCGCTGGCAGAGACCGACTACTACAATTTCGAGGCGCTCAACCTGCCGCCGGATCATCCCAGCCGCGATCTGCACGATACTTTTTACCTGTCTGATCCGCGCCCGGGCAACGGGGCCACGTACCTGCTGCGCACCCACACCTCGCCGGTGCAAATCCACGCGCTGGAGCAGAAGCCGCTGCCCATTCGCATCATCGCGCCCGGACGTTGCTTCCGCAAAGACACCCCGGATGCCACCCACTCTCCGGTTTTTCATCAAGTCGAGGGGCTGTGGGTTGATGAGGGCGTGACCTTCGCGGATCTCAAAGGTGTGCTCTCCGCCTTTGCCCGCAAATTTTTCGGCGCGTCCGTCAAAACGCGCTTCCGGCCCAGCTATTTCCCTTTCACCGAACCCAGCGCCGAACTGGACGTGTGGTTCGAGGCCCGGCAGGCATGGATCGAGCTGCTGGGCTGCGGCATGGTCAATCCCATCGTGCTGGAGCGGCTGGGCATCGACACGGAAAAATACACCGGCTTCGCCTTTGGCATGGGCGTCGAACGACCGGCCATGCGCAAGTATGGCGTCACCGATCTCCGCCTGTTTTATGACAATGATGTGCGCCTGCTGCGGCAGTTTTGAAGCAGCCGGCGCGTTGACAACCCCGCCCCGGGCGCGGGCATGTCAAAAGACTCCACGCCGCCGCCCGTCCCCAGGGTGAAGCGGCAGACTCAACAGCAAGCGTCATTCTGGACGAATCACCCCGGCCACGCCGCCCTCCCGCCGCAGGCCGCTGCGGCTGATTCCGCGGGAATGACTCTGATTGCCCCATGAAAGTCACTTATACCTGGCTGCGCGAATTTGTTGACACGCCGTTGACGGCTGCTGAAATTGCCGACCGCCTGCCCATGCTCGGCTTCGAGGTCGAGGACTGGCATTCGCTGGTGCCCGATCTGCAGGACATCGTCGTCGGCAGGGTGCTCACCTGCGAGCGGATTCCGGCTTCCGATCATCTCAAACGTTGTGAGGTCACCCTCGGAACGCAGACCCTGAGTGTGGTGTGCGGCGCGCCCAATGTCGCCGTGGATCAACTGGTGGCGGTTGCCCCGCCGGGCGCCACCCTGCCCTCCGGCCTGACAATCCAGACGCGCAGAGTGATGGGCGTGGAATCGCAGGGCATGATCTGCAGCGAGCGGGAGCTGGGCTTGTCCGATGAACATGAGGGCATTCTCGTGCTCAACGGCCAGGCGCAACCCGGACAGCGCTTCCGTGATACGCTCACCCCCGATTGGGTGTTTGACCTGGCCGTCACCCCCAACCGGCCCGATGCCCTGGGCGTGATCGGCATCGCGCGCGAGATCGGGCTGCTGACCGGCACACCGCTGCGCCTGCCCCAAATCAAGCTGCGCGAGAGCGGGCCGCCGGTGGAACAATTGATTCGCATTGCCATCAAAGATCAGACGGGCTGCCCGCGTTATGCCGCGCGCATCCTGCAGAACATCACCATCGGCCCCTCGCCCAAATGGATGCGCCAGCGGCTGCACGCCGTGGGGCTGCGCGCAATTTCCAACGTCGTTGACGTCACCAACTACGTGATGATGGAAACCGGCCAGCCGCAGCATGCCTTCGATTACGATTTGCTCGAGCAGCGCCGCCTCATCGTGCAGCGTGCACAGGCCGGCGAAAAATTCCAAACCCTGGACGGCCAGGAGCGCGAGCTGCGCGACAGCGACTTGATGATCTGCGACGGCAAGCGCAGCGTGGCGCTGGCAGGCGTGATGGGCGGCGCGAATTCCGAGGTCAGCGCCGGCACGCGCAACATCCTGATTGAATGCGCCCATTTCAACCCGCTGGTGGTGCGGCGCACCGCCAGACGGCTGGGCCTGTCTTCCGAGGCGGGCCGGCGCTTCGAGCGCGGCACCGATCCCAACGGCATTCCGTTCGCGGTCAATCGCGCGGCGCAACTGATGCAGGAGACCGCCGGCGGCATCATCGCCAAGGGCATCGCCGAGGTTTATCCTGTGCCGGTCAAGCCCGCCAGGATCACGCTGCGGCCGCGACGGGTGACCCACGTGCTGGGCGGCATGGTGCCGGCGGTTCGCATGGAGAAAATTTTGACCGGGCTGGCCTGCCGCGTCAACAAGAAATCGCCGGCCGTCTGGCAGGTGACGGTGCCGACCTTTCGGCCGGATCTGGTGCGCGAAATCGATCTCATTGAAGAAATCGCGCGGGTCTACGGCTTCGACAAATTCCCGGAGAAACTGCACTCGCGGGTGCATGTCGGTGGCGAGCGCAATCGTGCCGAAGAGGCGGTGGAAAAATTGCGCCGCACCATGACCGGCCTGGGCTTCGATGAGGCCATCACCATTGACCTGACCTCGCCACGCCGCGCCACCCCGTTTCTGCCGCCGGCGGGCCGGGTGCTGCCGCTGGTGAATCCGCTCAACGAGGAGCTGGCCGTGTTGCGGCCGGCGGTGGTGACCACGTTGTTGCATTCGCTTGCCTATAATTTGAACCGCAAGAATCGCGACGTGTGGCTGTATGAAATCGGCGCCGCATTTTGGCGCGAGAGCGGGCGGGAGATTTGCGAGGAGCAGCGCCTGGCAGCGGTTGCCGTGGGTGCCGCAGAACCCCCAAACTGGCTGGGCAAATCCCGGCCATTTGACTTGCCGGATTTGCGCGGGGCGCTGGAGGTGCTGGAACGGACGCTTTATTTGCCCAGGCTCATTTTCCAGCCGCTTGCCGCACATCCCTATCTGGCTGCGGGCTGGGACATCCGGGTGGCGGGAAACCACCTCGGCATCGCCGGCCGGTTGAAACCGGAGGTGTTGCAGCTTTACGAGATTGAATGCGCGGTTTTTCATTTCGAGTTGCGGCTGGCGACGCTGCTGGCGAATGTGGACTGGCAGCGGACGTTTCAAAGCATTCCCAAGTATCCGCCGGTGGAACGCGACCTGGCGATCGTGGTGGCGGCGGAAATCCCGGCGGAAAAGATTTACGCCGTCATCGAACAGGCCAGCGACCATTTGCTGGAACGGCTGGAGCTGTTCGATCTCTACACCGGCAGGCAGGTGCCGGCGGGCCGGAAAAGCATGGCGTTTTCCCTCACCTTTCGTGCGGCAGATCACACCCTGCGCGACGAGGAGGTGGAGGAACGGCTGGCGCGCATTTTGGATGCGCTGCGCCGCTCCTGCGGGGCGGAGCTGCGCGCCTAACCGGCGGGGACGCGCCGCGGGCGGTGATCAGCAGATTGCACGAGGACCGAGGACATGGACATCCAACGTTTCGAGATCCTGGAGGAAAAAATCGCGCAAGCGATCAAGATGATACAGACCCTCAAAGGGGAGAACGAGGAATTGCGCCGCCGGCTGGAGGCGGCGGAGGTGCGGTTGCGTGAAAAGGAGCAGGAATTGCAGGCGGTGCGCGCGGAGCTGGGCAGCGTGCAGCATCGCGCCGAGCAATCGCGCCAGTATCAGGAGCGGGAGGAGAAAATCCGCAGCAAGGTTGAGGAGATGTTGGCCAAGCTGGAGGAACTGCAATTGCAGTTCTGACCTCCTGGCGTCGCGTGTGGCATTCTCATGGCAGACACTTTTCTCGATATCCTATGCCTGAAGGCACCGTTCTGAAAGTCAACATTTACGGCACCGAGTATCCCATCCGGGGCGAGGTCGATGTGGAATACATCCGCCGCGTGGCGGAGTATGTCGATCGCAAGATGCGGGAAGTCGACCAGAGCACGGCGGCGAAATCCTCGCTGAAGGTGGCGATCCTGGCGGCGCTCAACATCGCGGACGAGCTGTTCCGCGAACGCGACGAGAAAGCAGGTCTGTTGAAGAGTTTCGAGGCCAAGGCCGAACAGTTGTCGAAGCTTTTGCATGAGAATTTGAAATAGACCGGCAGCCGGCTGCCCAACTGTGATTGCCCCGGTGACAAGGTCTTCAAACGACGCGACGCGCTGCGCCAGCGGCGGCGGCGTATTTCTTTGAAGGACTTGGCAGCGGGGCTTTTTGTTTTCACCTGTGAACTTGTGCACAAGCATGCGACTGACGATTTCGTGCCCGGGAAATCGGGAGGCAGTGGAGGAAGAATGACGATCAGTGAGATCGGGCTCATCGTGGCGGCGTTCAGCGCCGGCATGCTGACCGGCTGGTTGCTGCGGCAAAAGATCGGCCGTGCGCGCCGGGCGCACGCCGAAGCCACCGCCCGCCAAATCATCGCGGAAGCCACCCAGGAGGCGGAAAACCTCAAACAGGCCAAGCTGCTGGAAGTGCGCGATGAGCTCTTTCAAAAACGGCAGGAGCTCGAACAGGAGATCAAAAATCGGCGGCACCAACTTCAAAAACAGGAGAGCCAACTCGCTGCGCGGGAGACCAGCCTCGACCGCAAAGTCGACCTGCTGAATCAAAAGAAACAGGAGCTCGCCAAGCTCGAGGAAAACCTGCTCAGCCGCGAAGCCAGCCTGAAACTGCAAGCCCAGGAACTCGACCGCTTGCTTGCCGAGGAAAACAAGAAACTCGAACAAATTTCCGGGCTGACCAACGAAGAAGCCAAACGCATTCAGCTCAACAACTTTCTCGAACTGGCCAAGCAGGAGGCGGCGCAGACGGTCAAAGAAATCAAGGATCATGCCCGCATGGTGGCCAGCCGCGAGGCCAGAGACATTCTGGTGCAGGCGATTCAACGCACCAACATCAGTCATGTGGTGGAATCCACCGTCTCGGTGGTGCGCCTGCCCAACGATGACATGAAAGGCCGCATCATCGGCCGCGAGGGCCGCAACATCCGCTCGTTCGAGGCCGCCACCGGCATCGAAGTGCTGATCGACGACACCCCCAACGTGGTGATGCTCTCCGGCTTCGATCCGGTGCGCCGGGAAATCGCCAAACTCTCGCTGGAAAAACTGATCACGGACGGCCGCATTCATCCCGGCCGCATCGAGGAAGTGGTTGAAAAAACCCGCAGCGAGGTCGAGGAACTCATTCGCGAGGCCGGCGAGCAGGCCATGCTGGAGGTGGGCCTGCACGGCCTGCACGTCGAGCTGATCCGGTTGCTGGGCAAACTGAAATATCGCAGCAGCGAGGGACAAAACCTGCTGCAGCACAGCATCGAGACTGCACTCATCGCCGGAGTGATCGCCGCGGAAGTCGGCCTGGAGTCCCAGGTGGTCAAACGGGGCGCGCTGCTGCACGAAATCGGCGCGGCAGTCGAGCGGGAAACCGACACCAGCGCCGCGGAAATGGGCGCCGCTCTGGCGCGACGCTACGGCGAAAACGAAGCGGTGGAAAACGCCATTCTGTTCGCCAACAACCCCAATCGCAACGGCCAGATGCTGACGGCGGCCTCCCTCATCGTGGCCACCGCCAATGAAATCTCGCTCTCCCGGCCGGGCGCACAGAAGGAAACGCTGGCGCAATACTTTCAGCGCATGTCGGCGCTGGAAAATATCGCCAACTCCTTCCCCGGCGTCCTCCGCACCTACGCGCTGCAGGCCGGCCGCGAAATTCGTGTGATCGTCGAGCACACCAAGGTGGACGATGCCCGCGCCGAACAGATGGCGGTGGACATTGCGCGCAAAATTCAGCAAAACGTCCACTACCCCGGCCAGATTCGCGTCACCATCGTGCGGGAATACCGGGCGGTGGATTACGCCAAATGAGTTTCGGTTCCCTGTCCGCCGGCATGATGGAGGCAGCATGCGGCGCAGACGGAAGGCGTTCGTGGAAAAAGCCCCGCGGTGTGCGCCTCGCTCCCTGGAATCCCTGTCGCTGTCACCCGGGCCGCCAGGCAACCGCCCGTGAAAAGCACGGCCCCCTCGCGCGGGGTTTGATTTTCGCCTGAGCAAACATGCCTTTCCGGGCACGCTGCCGGCGGTGCAGCGTTTATCCAACCCGTGGACCGGACCCTGCCGATTGTGCGCCACACCGATCGACAGCGCGCCTGAATTTCTTCTTGTAAATTTGCTTTTTTAGCCTATATTTCGGCTGTCGCAACAATCTCCAAGCAAACGCCCGCAGGATAATGAAAGAAAACGAAGCGTGGACGCTCCTTTTTATTGCCGATATCATCGGCCAGCCCGGCCTGGAGATTGTCGCGCGTCTCTTGCCCGGCTTGAAACAGCAGCATCAGCCGGATTTGGTCATTGCCAACGGTGAGAACGCCGCCGAAGGCAAAGGCATCACCGCCGCGCTCGCCAGACAATATCTCGAGCTCGGCATCGATGTCATTACCGGCGGCAACCATACCTGGGAAAATCCGGAAGTCTTCAAAATCTGGCAAAAGGACGAGGGCCTGAGCAGCCGGGTGTTGCGGCCGGCAAACTATCCGCCGCCCAATCCCGGTCGGGGCTACACCCTGGTCGACCTGGAAGAGGGCGTCAAAGCCGCGGTCATCAATTTGCAGGGGCGGACTTATCTGTATTCGATCGACTGCCCCTTTCGCACCGCGGATGAAATCCTGCGCCGCATCGACCGCCAGGCGAGCGTTGTAATCGTCGATTTTCATGCCGAGGCCACTGCCGAAAAAATGGCCCTGGCCTGGCATCTGGACGGCCGCGTCAGTGCCGTCATCGGCACGCACACCCACGTGCCAACCGCAGATGAGCAGATTCTGCCCGGTGGCACCGCCTACCTTACCGACCTGGGCATGACCGGCCCGTTTGACTCGGTGATCGGCATGAAAAAAGAGACCGCCATCAAACGGTTCATGCGGGGCGTGCCCATGCGTTTCGAAGTGGCCAGTGGCAACGTCCGGCTGTGCGGCGCGCTCATCCGCATCAGCAAGACGACAATGAAAGCGGTCAGCATCGAACGGTTGTTTCTGCAATAGCCTGCGACCGGAAACGGCGCGCATGCCGAATGGGAATGACCATGTCCGCAGTTTTGATCGACGGCAAGCGCATAGCTGAACAAATCAAGGCTGAGTTGAGTGAGAGGATTCAGGCGCTCAAGCAGAAACACGTGACCCCCGGGCTGGCGGCGGTGCTGGTGGGCGATGATCCCGCCTCCGCGGTTTATGTCGGGGCGAAGGCGAAGATGTGTGAAAGCCTGGGGCTTTTCTCCAGGGTTTATCATCTGGAACCCGCCACTTCGCAAGCCGCGCTGCTGGAGTTGCTGGCGCAGCTCAATCATGACGCCACCGTGCACGGCATATTGGTGCAGTTGCCCCTGCCGCCGCAAATTGACCCGCAACGCGTGCTCGCCGCCATCGCCCCGGAAAAGGACGTGGACGGCTTCACCCCGGTCAATCGCGGCAAGCTGCAGAGTGGCGAGGAGACTTTCATTCCCTGCACGCCGGCCGGGGTGCTGGAGCTGCTGCAGCGCAGCGGATTTCCCGTGGCGGGAAAACATGTGGTGATTCTCGGGCGCAGTGGCATCGTCGGCATGCCGCTGGCGGTGTTGCTGGCACAGAAACGGCCGCACGCCAATGCCACGGTGACCATCTGCCATTCAGCCACCCGCAATGTGCCGCACTTCACCCGCCAGGCAGAAATTTTGGTTGCGGCCATCGGCAAAGCCCAATTTGTGACGGCGGATATGGTGCAGGAGGGCGTGGTGGTGATCGATGTCGGCACCAATCGCGTTGCAGATCCGGCGACAAGCAGGGGCTATCGCCTGGTTGGCGATGTTGAT
Organism: candidate division KSB1 bacterium; assembly: GCA_034506255.1. Taxonomy (NCBI): domain Bacteria; kingdom Pseudomonadati; order Candidatus Zhuqueibacterales; family Candidatus Zhuqueibacteraceae; genus Candidatus Coneutiohabitans; species Candidatus Coneutiohabitans thermophilus. The sequence goes on from JAPDPX010000005.1 coordinate 407,254, forward strand.
TTTGCCGCCGTCCGGGAAAAAGCGGCGGCCATCACGCCGGTGCCCGGCGGAGTCGGCCCCATGACCATCATGATGTTGATGCACAACACGGTGCTGGCTGCCGAGCGCTTGACCGCCGGCAGCGTCTAAAAACGCCAAAGTGGCGCTGCGCCACCCCATGCGCCAGTAGCTCAACTGGATAGAGCGTTGGCCTCCGGAGCCAAAGGTTGAGGGTTCAAGTCCCCCCTGGCGTACCATCACGAGGGATTCGAAAGACTGCGCACCGGACACTGGGCCGCGCGGTTTTTCGAAGCCCTAATTTTTTGTGGGGGCGGTTGCTCCGCCTTCCCGTTGCGAATTGATCATGGCCTTTCCTTCCCAGCTTTGCTGCCCATGAGTTCACAGGCTGCCCAAAAATTCATCTCAGCCACACTCGCGCTCTCCGATATTCGCCACCTCGACGCCGAAATCCACGAGCTGATCACGTTCAAAAAAGACCCCGCCCAAATCGCGGAATACTTGAGCCGGCGCTTCGGTCACAGCAGCCAGTTGCAGATCAAAATTGTCGACAACAAGGCCGAGCTGCGCTGGCTGCTGCCGGCGATGAACCCCGAAGCCGAAAGCCTGCATCGCGAAGCCATGGCCTTCGCCAAGCAGCGTGACTTTGCCAAGGCCATTGCTCGCTGGACACAGGCGCTGGCGAAAAACCCCTGGGATCCCGATTACTACTTCAATCTCGGCATTGCCTGCTTCGCCAACAAAAATTACAAGGAGGCGGTTGAAAATTTCCGCCAGGCGGTCACGCTCTGCCCGATCTATCATCGCGCGCATTTGATTCTGGGCACGATTCTGCTGAAGATGCGCAAGTTTGCCGAAGCCGAGGGCCATCTCAAAGAGAGCATCTTCTTCGATCCGCGCAATGCGCTCGCCCATCTCAACCTCGGTGCGGTCTACAGCATTCTCAAAAAATACAAAGAAGGCATCGCCAGCTTTCAGCGCGCCATCGAACTCTCGCCCAACGAGATCCGCGCCTACTTCGGCCTGGCCAAGATCTATGCCATCCTCGGCGATACTGAAAACGCCAATCTCAATTACCGCAAAGTCATCGAGCTCGATCCCAAGCATGCGCTGGCGGCACACGCCAAGCGCAGCATCATCTCCGCAGCGCCCACGGTGGAAACTGCCGATCTCGAAAGTCTGTACGCCGAGGGTTACAAGGCTTTTTTGTATTCGGATTTCAAAGGCGCCGCACGCATGTACCAGAAGTATTTGGAGAAAAAGCCCGATGATGACCAGGTGTGGGCGGCTTTGGGGGTGGCGCTGCAGCGTGCCGGTGCGCCGGATCGTGCGGTCAAGGCTTTTGCCCAGGCGAGCAAACTCAATCCTGCAAAAGGGCTTTATTTCAAGCAACTGGCCATCGCCTGCGACCTCATCGACCGGCCGGCGGAGGCGGTGAAGGCTTTCGAACAGGCGAGCGAACTGGGCAAGGGGGATTCGGTGATGCTGGCGGTGTGGGGTAAAAATCTCATCAAACTGAACCGGCTGACGGAGTCCATTCCGCAACTCGAGCGTGGTGTAAAATTGAACCGTTCCAACCTGCTGGCGCACTACTATCTCGCCATGGCGCTCATCAAGATGAACGAAGTCGAGCGTGCCATCTCCCATCTGGAAACGATTCTGGGCGCCAAGGTCAACACGCCCTTGAAGGAGCAGGCGCAGGAACTGCTGCGCAAGGTAGCCTGAAAGCACAAGAGACGGCTGGTGGCCGTCTCTTGTGTCTACCACGCATCGTCCATTCTGCGAGACTACTCTTCCCTGGTTTGCCGGTTGCTTTGTTCGATCTTGGCCTGCACGCTCTTCAGACGCTTGTCGAAACTCTTCTGCTCGGTCAACAGCTGTTCCTTCATCTCCAACAATTCCAGCATCCGTTCCAGCGCTTCAATTTTCTTGGCTAAAAAGCTGTTCGCCGCGATGTTGGCTTGCATGGCTTTCAGATCGGGCGCGGCCGGATTCCGATCCACCAGAGTCGCGCCGGGATTTTTGGTGCCTTCGATCGACTGCAGCAGTGCCGTGGAGAGATCGACCGGTTGCGCCGGCGCTCCAGGTTTTGGGGAGGCCGTGGCAGGCGGCGTGGCCGCCGGCGTCGCCTCATCAAGCTGCAATTCAAACTCCTTGTCCAGTTCCTGTAATCTGGCCAGCAGGGAGGCCTTGGCTTCCGCCAGTGTCGTTTCCCTGGCTTCCAATGCCGTTGCCGGCGGCTTGGCATTGGCACGCGCCACTGCTTGTGCCCGCGCCGCACTCACGCCGCACACCAACATCAAACCGGCCAGCGCCCATCCCTGAAACACCCGCACGCTCCCTTTGATGGATTGAATCTTCATGATGCCTTCTTCCTTAAGTTGATGTTGTGCAGCTCCTGCTGAGGAGTCGCTTGAATTTCGTTCCCGCCCAGTCTTTAGCAAAAATGCGGCCAACTTCCCCACCCAGCCGCCCGGGTGTGAAATTCCGTGGGCAGGTAAAAAGCCGATGCCGGCGGGCGGCTCTTCGTCAAGCAACACCGGATTTTATCAACAGGTTAGATCATGCCGCGCCAGTTTGTGCCCCAGGCCCGCCCCTGCCACAAGCCCAGTGCGGCGCGCGCGAGGCCCGTACGCACACTTTCATCTTCTTCTCACAAACACAAGATCGTATCTGAGCCGCCGCTGACTTACAGCTTTGGAACTTGTAAAAGTTGTAAAAAAATGATTTGCAATTTGGGCCGCGCGAATGTATTATATCAAAAAATCTTGATATGCTGATATGAATTCGGATCTGTTGCAAGTGTTCAAGGCCTTGGCGGATGAAACCCGTCTGCGCCTGCTCGCGGTTTTGGCGCAGGGCGATTTCAACGTCAACGAGCTGATCGAAATTCTGCGCATGGGGCAGTCGCGCATTTCGCGACATCTCAAAATCCTGGCGGAATGCGGGCTGGTCGTCAGCCGGCGTGAGGGGCATTGGACATTCTACTCACTCACGCCACCCAACGGCAGGGTGGAGCTGGGCGAAGCAGCAAGCCTGGCGCTGAAGGCTGCGGCCCGGCTTCGCTCGCGCGAAACGGATTTGCAACAGATCGAATCGATCGTGCAGCGCCGCCGGCAGGCGAGCCAAAGGTATTTCGACCGTGTCGGTCCGGAATGGGAGCGCCTGCAGCGGGAGGTACTGGACAGTAGTTACTACCGCGAGCATGTGTTGCGGCATTTACCCCAGGGGCGCGAGAGCGCAGCTGATCTGGGCGCCGGTGCCGGGCTGCTGCTGCCGGCGCTGTTGCAACGCTTTCAGCGGGTGATCGCGATCGATTCCTCCCGCACCATGCTGCGTGTGGCTGCCGATTACGTGGCGCAGGAGATGCCCGCCGCGCTGGCGCGCTGCGATTTTCGCCTGGGTGAAATCGAGCATCTGCCGCTGCCGGATGCGGCGGTGGAGGCGGCGGTGGCCTGCATGGTGCTGCATCATGTTTCGCAGCCGGCCGGTGCCCTGGCAGAAATTTTTCGCATACTCAAACCCGGCGGCACGCTGGTCATCGCCGATTTGCTGCAGCATGAGGTCGTGGAAATGCGGGAGAAGTACGCCGATCTCTGGCTCGGCTTCAAACGCGCCGACCTGAACAAATGGCTGATCGCGGCCGGCTTTGCGCCGCCCCAATCGGAGATTCTTGCCAAAAACGAAACGATGAAGGTTCTCATCTTCCAAGCAACCAAACCTTAGAGGACGACATGTACGAAACCGAAGTCATCACCTCACAAGCCGTCACCAACGGTGCCAACGGCAGGAACGCAACGACGCTGCCCCATCGCCCGCCCTACAAAGTCGCCGACATTTCCCTGGCGGCGTGGGGCCGCCGCGAGATCGAACTGGCGGAGAAGGAAATGCCCGGCCTGATGGCGCTGCGCGAAGAGTATCGCAGCCAGCAGCCGTTGAAGGGCGCACGCATTGCCGGCTCGCTGCACATGACCATCGAGACCGCGGTGCTGATCGAAACCCTGGTGGCGCTCGGTGCGAAGGTGCGCTGGGCCTCCTGCAACATTTTCTCCACCCAGGATCATGCCGCGGCTGCCATCGCCGCCGCCGGCATCCCGGTGTTCGCGTGGAAGGGCGAAACCGAAGAGGAATACTGGTGGTGCACCGAGCAGACGCTGTATTTCGACAATGGCGAAGGCCCGAACATGATCGTCGATGACGGCGGTGATCTGACCTACTTCGTGCACAACAAAATGCCGCAGTTTCTGCCCGGCATCAAAGGCATCACCGAGGAGACCACCACCGGCGTGCACGCCCTCTACAAAATGTTGAAGGAGGGCCGCCTCAAAGTCCCGGCGATCAACGTCAACGACTCGGTGACCAAGAGCAAGTTCGACAATCTCTACGGCTGCCGCGAATCGCTGGCCGACGGCATCAAACGGGCCACCGACGTCATGCTGGCCGGCAAGGTGGCGGTGGTGGCCGGTTACGGCGACGTCGGCAAGGGCTCGGCCCAATCGCTGCGCGGTTTCGGCTGCCGCGTGGTGATCAGCGAAATTGACCCCATCTGCGCACTGCAGGCGGCGATGGAGGGTTATCAGGTGGCGACCATCGATGATTTCGTCGAGACCGCGGATATCTTTGTCACGGCCACCGGCTGCAAAGACGTCATCACGCTCGAGCATCTTCAAAGGATGAAAGACGGCGCCATCGTCTGCAACATCGGCCATTTCGACATCGAAATTCAGGTCGCCCGCCTCAATGCCTTTCCCGGCATCCGCAAAATCGAGATCAAGCCCCAGGTGGACAAGTACATCTTTCCGGACGGCCATTCGATTCTGTTGCTTGCCGAAGGCCGGCTGGTCAATCTGGGCTGTGCCAGCGGCCATCCGTCGTTCGTGATGTCCAACTCTTTCACCAACCAGGTGCTGGCGCAGATCGAGCTGTTCAACAATCACTACGAGGTCGGCGTTTACATGCTGCCCAAGAAGCTCGACGAAAAGGTCGCCCGGCTGCATTTGGACAAGCTCGGCGCCAAACTCACCAAACTCACCCCGGAACAGGCCGCGTATTTGGATGTCCCGGTCGACGGCCCGTTCAAACCCGCGCATTACCGCTATTGAGCCGGAAGCTGCAAACAGAAAAGGCGCAGGCAAATGCCTGCGCCTTTTTTATTGCGGTCGAATCATGCCGCTCAAAAAGCGTGGCCAAACTGGAAGTACACCCGCTTCTGCCTGCCCTCGAAAAGCCCGACGGCCACGCCCGCCGGACCCAGCGGTGTGGCGACAGTCAAGGCCATGCCAATGCCGTTGCGGATCTTGCGATAGGAAGTGTCCTTGCGATCCACCCATACGCCGCCCCAATCATAACGCAAACTCAGGTAGGTATCCAGCAGGGGCCGCTTGCGCAGTTGGTAGCGATATTCCATGCTGCCGAGGAGCAAATGCCGGCCGACGAATTCCTGGTCGCGCAGGCCGTAAAGGTCATGCGGCCCGCCGAGTTTGAATTGCTCGCTGAATGGCGTGGTTTCCTCCGCCGCGCCCAGGACAAAACGGTAGCGCAAGGTGTGCGGGCCGGCGGAGTCGAACGATTCCAACTGCGCCTGAAATTTGGAGAATGTGACCAGTCCGCCGTCAAACGGGCGAAAGTATTCATACGCCAAATGCAGGTAGCGGCCGGTGCGGGTGAAAGGGAACTGATCACGGGTATCGAGAATTGAACGCAGCGTCAGGCTGTTCAAGCGCGCCGTGCCCACCGGGTAGCCGCTGCCCGACAGGCTGCGCAACCGCACCTCCTCCGAGCGCAACTCCAGGGCGATGCCGCCCAACCGGCTCACCTGCTGCCCCAGAGAGGCACGCACGCCCCACCGGCGCTCGTCATAGGCACCCCGGGGGTCGGGGTGGCCCGGCAAATAGGTGAGATTCTCGCGCAACTCATGATAGACACTGGTGGCCAGGTTGAGATAAGTGTGCGCGAAACGATCCGCATACCAGGACAGCCGCGCCACCTGATCGCGCTCACCCAGGTTGCCGTGCCACAACAGCCGCGTGCCGGTGCCAAAAAGGTTCTCGTTTCCCACTTCGGCAAACACGCGGGTGCCGCGTTCACTTTCCGAGAAGATGCCCAAACGCAGCAGGGTGTAGGGTTTTTCCTCGACTTTGAATTTGACCAGCGCGCTGCCGTCGGGCAGCCGCACCAGGCTCAGTCCCACTTTTTCGAACAGGCCGGTGTTGTGAAGATTGACCACGCTTTGCTGCGCGGCTTTGGAGTTGAAAATCTCGCCGCGCTCGAGCGTGAATTCGCGCTGCGCCACGAAAGCCCTGGTGTGCACCAAACCCTCGCACACGATGTCGGCAATCCGGCCTTCCTCCACCGTAATGACCAGCGCCCCGTTGCTGGAATCAAACTCCACGCTGCGGATTTCCGCCAGCGCGTAGCCCTCCTGTCGGTATTTTTCCAACAGATTGGTCAAATCCCGCCGGCCGCGCAGATGATTCAGACGTTCGCCCAGGCGCGATTGCAGGCAGGCAAAGAGCTCGAGATCGGAATAAACCGTGTTGCCTTCGAAGCGCAGGCTGCGGAGAACGGGATTGCTTTCGGCTTCGAAATAGAGCGTATCGTTCCGCAGTACCGCGCTGACGCGGCGGTAGTCGCCGCTGGCATAGAGCTGATCGACTTGTTGCTGAATCGCCTCGGCACTGAGCCGGCCTCCGCCATTGCCCATCCCGGCCAGCGGCAGGGCCTCCACCGGCACGCCACGCACGGCGAAGTGGCGGACCGCATAAGGTGCCGCCGCGCCGTTGGCAGCGCTCGCCTGCACCTGACCGCAAAGCCGGCGGATGCGATCCATCTGCGCCAGGGTTTTTTGATAGCCCAGCTCGATCAGCGAATCCAGCCGGGAGAAATCGAGCGAGGGCCGCGGCTCCTCGCGCAGAGAGATCAACACGTCGGCGCGGGCCGCCTGCTCACGATTCCGTTCCTGCTGCATGATGGTGGTGACTTGATCGGCAAATTCCCAGGGCATGCTGAGATGCTCCTGGCTGCGCAAATTGGAGGTGGCATCCACCGCGATGACGACCTCCATGCCCATGCGCCGCACCACGTCCACTGGAATGTTGTTGAGCAGGCCGCCATCGACGAGCAGGTGATTCTGGCGTGGCACCGGAGAGAGTAAAAACGGAATGGCGGCGGAGGCGCGCATGGCCTCGGCCAAATCCCCGCGGTCGATCAGCACCTCCCTGCCGCTGTTGACATCGGTGGCGACAGCGCGGAAGGGAATGCGCAAATTGTCAAAGCTGGAGCTGGCCCAGTAGTTGGCCTTGAGGGTGAGTTCGGTGAGCACAGATTGCAGTTTCTGGCCGGCGGTGAGCGCCCGCGGCCATGCCGGCTTCCACCCGCGCAGTCGCACTTGCAGATAGGTGCGATCATGCTCCTGCTTTTGGCTGAGCAGCAGATCGCGGCGCTGTGGCTCGTCGCGCAAAAGCGTTTCCCAGTCAAGCTGGTGCACAATCTCGCGCAGTTGGCGGGCGGAATAACCTGCGGCATACAAGCCGCCGATGATGCTGCCCATACTGGTGCCGACGATCAGATCGATGCCAACTTCGTGCTCCTCCAGGGCCTGCAGCACACCGATTTGCGCCAGGCAGCGGCTGCCGCCGCCGCTCAGCGCCAGCCCCACGCGCGGATGTGCCAGCTCGTGAAATGCCACGAAAGCATGCGGCGGCCGCACCAATTTGCCCAGGCGCGGTGTAAAAACCAGCGCACCGCCCGGGCGCAGCCGGCTGGAGTCCGCCGCAGGCAGACGGGCAGCTCTGCCGAAACCGACAGTGATAGCTACGAAAGCAGCAACGAAGAAAACGAAGGCAAAGGGATGTGAGGCGGCGACAGACTGACGAGAGGACCAAATCACGCGAGCGGGCACTCCAAAACTCAGAACGGCAGGTTAAAAAAAAAGGGTCACAGCGCACTTGCCATAACCCTTTTTGTTCCGCGAGCGGGGCCGACGGGACTTGAACCCGCGATCTTCGGCTTGACAGGCCGACGTGTTAACCAGGCTACACCACGACCCCGAACTTTTCCTCCTGCACGGCAGCACAACATTTTTGCTGCAACCGGCCAACTCGACACCACACGGGCTTGGTGGGCGATAGTGGACTTGAACCACTGGCCTCCTGCTTGTAAGGCAGGCGCTCTGACCATCTGAGCTAATCGCCCGGCGGGCCGGAAGGACCCCGCAGACCGGCGACCCTGCCGCAACAGGCTGCGCCTAGCGCCCGTCTCCTTTCGTGTGGTCAGGGAGTGCGCTGCTTCTGCTCTGATAAAGAATCGCCACAGGGATCACCACGCAGTAGCCAATCACCAGCAGTATCGGCGCGACTGTCAGGGTCCAAAAGCCATCCACCGGTGGTTGCGCCAGGGCGACATATCCCGCAATGATCAGCAAAATTCCCAGCCCGAACAGAAGGTAATTGGTGCGTGTGAAGGGCAGTTTCACCACGATTTTGGCTGCGGACTTGCGTGTCGCCCGGCGGAGCTCTTTGATCTTCACTTCCTTCATGACGATCCTTGTTGAATTTTGCGCCGCGCAATATAAGAAAGGGGCAACACTTTGTCAATCAAAATAAAAAATCATGCCGGCGGCCCTCCCAACGACTCGGGCAGCAGATACGGTCGGCAAATTTTCCGGCGCAGCTCGGGAGATTTTTTTTGCGCTGCGCCAACACACGATCATCACGCCTGCCGAAGTCCGGCGATCAAAACCGAAATCGCTCGAAGTCAAGTTGTGAAATGGGGTTGTCAAACGACTGGTGCAAGACTGAGCAAACTCTGTCCCGAGAATCAAGCAGCGCCAACAGGCAAATTCCTACCATGCAACGAGGCAGGATCAGCTATTGATTGCAATAAATGGCCGGGAGACAACGCCAGAGGCAAACAATTCGAGAAATCACCCGATCCGGATTTCAAAGTGGCGGGGAAAAAGGGCAATGATCCACGGGCGGGAAACACCGCGCAATATTTCAAAAAGTTGGCCCGCTCACAGAAAAACAGATTCCACAGGCAAGAAAGGCAGGATGGGATAAAAATCCTTGGGAATTTGGGGATGTTCTTTGTCTCGTGATTTTCACTCTGCGTGGCAACGTTTCTTGTGGTCGAGAGATTTTCCCAATACCCCGGGCAATAAAGTGGAAATCGCGGTTACTTTCGGCCTGGGCCGTACGCTTAATCAAGCTCGAACATTGCCATCAAACAGACCATCCTGACAGCGGGCGGTCAATTCCCATAACTGATGTAGACGCTCAAATTCTTAAACGCACCCAGCCGATGGGCACTCGTGTAGCGAGGGGAACCAATGGTGTATCCGACAACACTCCCTGTTGCCAAGGCCGATCTCCGGGTCTGTTGCCCTTTGAAGCCGTGGACTCGCTGGGAATTGAAGTACTCTTCAACAAGGAAGCCGCGGTACTCGTGCAACCAATCCGATGTCTCCCGCCAAAAGACGTCAACAACTCCGCCATTACCAACCCTGCGGTAAAAATTGGGGTTCGCCGCAGCACTGGTATTGGTTCGGAGTTTCATCCAGCCATCGTCAAAGCTCCCGCTCAGGTCGCCCGCCGGAATGTATCCATACCCCTCTTCGACAACCTGCCCTTGAGACACGATATAGTAGTTAAGAGCCTATCCGAAAACCGCGAGGGTACGGCGAACGGCAATGATCGCACACGCCAGAGGGAGAAAGGCTTCATCATTGGCCGTCTTCTTTTCCCAACGAATGAGCAGCCGGCGATTTCCATTCATCCACCTGTGTGTGCGTTCCACCACCCAGTGCCGCGCGCGATAACCCGGAATGTTCTTTTCCTGTGCGTGCTCTTCACCGCGGCGCCGCAGGTGTACGGTGTAACCGTATGCCGCGACGATTTTCGCCACTTCCGGATAATCACAGCCTTTGTCAAGACACAGGTTTTGTTGCTTGCGTGTGGTCGGTTGGGGGCGTGCCATCACGAGATTGTCCAACACTGCTTTGGTTTCTTTGAAATCATTACGATTGGCTCCGCTCACCACCAGTGCCAGCGGAATGCCCCGGCCATCGGTCAGAAGATGCCGTTTGGTACCTCGCCTGGCGCGATCGGTGGGATTGGGGCCAGTGTTTTCGCCCCCCAGAGGGGCTTTCGTGATGGCACCATCCATAACTTGCCACTCCCACATCAGAGGGAGGACATGGTCATAAGTATGCACGCCCAGACGCCAAAGATCCAAAAACAGGCCCACCGCACTCATTTTGGGAAACGATCATGAACGGTGCTGGGCGCACCGAGCGAGCGCGGCAAGGCCTTCCACTGGATACCGGTCACCAAGATATAGTGGATGGCAAAGAAGGCTTGTTTGTCCGGCATCGGTGGTCTGCCACCTTTTGGTTTGTCTGGCCAAGGTGGCAGCAACATTTCAACGAGCTGCCAGAGTTCTTCGCTGGGTAAGAACTCGGGATTCACGTCGAATTCATTAGCATGAGTGGTATTCATGCCAATGAAAGCTGGAAAAATAAATATAAAAAGCTGGTATGTATTTTTGCCGCACTTTTAGTTGTTGATATTACGAACTTTCTGGTCTTCGGATAGACTCTTAGTTGCCGAAATCGTTTCTTCAATCATCCCCGAGCCATTTCGTATCTTGTTTCATTTAGTTGCCCTGGGCATCTCGGTGATGCTCGGCTATTGCGGGTGCAAACTGGTTCAGTAAAACCGAGGTGAGTGATCAGGTTGGAGCATTTCCCGGACGACACTGTTTATCGGGCATTTGCCAAAACAGTTTTGACGCGCTCCAACAAGTCGCGCATGCTTGCCGGCTTAACGAGAAAAGCCGCGGTGCCGGATGAACGCTGCGCAATCTCTTCGGGGTTGAGAGGCGCGGTGGTTAGAAAGATGGCAGGTATATCTTTGGCAACGTTTTGCGAACGAAGCAATTGAAAAACTTCCCCTCCGCTCTGATCCGGCAGCTTTTCTTCGAGAATGATCAAATCCGCCCGGTTGTGCAACATTGCAAGCGCTTGCCGCCCGTCTCTCGCGGTGACAACCTCATACCCCTCGGCTTCCAGGTTGAACTTGAGGAGATCGAGAACGTCTTGATCTTCTTCAACGAGCAGAATGCGTTTTTTCATTGCCGCGCAGCGACTCCTCATGAATTTTGACATTCCCTCACGCTGCTTGCCGCTCTGTTGTAGGAACAGCAAGCTTTACTGGCGCGGGCACAAGCGTTTCGCCGAACAGTTTTTGCTGGGTGGCACGCGCAAACCATACCAACACCAGCATCACCGGCACTTCGATGAGCGGGCCGACCACCGTTGCCAGCGCCACCGTCGGATTGAACGCGGTGATGGCAATGGCGATGGCAATTTCAAAATCGCGGCCGGTGGAGTTGAACGCGACCGCGGTAGCATCCTTGTAATTGAATCCCAGTTTCCATCCCACCAGATAAACGACAACGAAGATGCTCCAGAAGAACAGCATCATCGGCACCGCCAGCTTGAGGATGATGCCAGGCTCCGCGACGATCAAATCGCCCTTGAGCGCGAACATGACGATGAGCGTGAACAGCAAGCCGATGATGGAAAGGCTGTCGAGATAGGTTTTCTCTTTTTTGAAGCCTTCTTCGCCATATTTTTTCACGCCCCAGCGCCGCGTGAAAAATCCCGCCACCAGCGGAATGCCGAGATAGAGCACAACGCTTTCGGCCACCAGCCAGACGTCAAAACTCACTTCACCCAACAGCCACTTGGCGTAAACGGGAATGAGAATCATTTGCAGAATCGAATTCAGCGCGACCAGCACAATCGCCATCGCGGTGTTGCCGAAGGAGAGAAAGGTGAAAATAATCACCATGGCGATGCAGGGCGCGAGGCCGTAGAGCACCAGGCCGGTGTGAAAATCACTGCCGGGCGTCAAAAAGAAATTGGCCAGCAGCAGCATCCAGAATGGCGCGATGGCAAAGTTGAAAAACAGCACCACCAACAATTGCTTGGGAGATTTTAGTGAGTGCCCGAGGTCTTCAAACTTGATGTTGGTCATGGCCGGATACATCATCAGGAACAAGCCGATGACGACACCGAGCGCCAGTGTATTCGCCAGCGAAAAGGTGTACGTGCCATGAAAGATCGAAACGATGGCGTCGATGGGCGGCGTCAGCTCGAAGTTGGAGATGCCGTAAATTTTGCCGATGCCAATGCCGATCACCATGCTGATGATGACGAAGAAGGGAAGAGATTTGAAATCCTGCAGCTTTTCCAGGATGCGGGCCAATTTCATTTTGACTCCTTTCGAGATGAATGGTGACGTCGAGCTTTCGCGCGACGGACTTCGGAATCGGTTCGCGCATTGTCAAACGGTGTTTGCAATCAAATAAATGCCGCCGGCCAGCACCAGCGCCCCGCAGATGCGCTTGACGATGACCAGGCCGCGGGAGTTGTCCGTCCAGTTGAGATAGCGTTGCACCCAATTGCCAAAGGAGCCGGCGCCCACGATCACGGCGACGTGACCGAGGCCAAACGCCAGCAACAGGGAATTGGCCTGGATGATGCTGGTTTGCGAGAGATGAAACACCGTGCCCAACACCGGTGCCATGCAGGCGAACGTGCACGGCCCAAGTCCGACGCCGAAGAGCAGGCCCAACGCCATGGCGCCGGCAATGCCTTTGAGTCGCGTTTGCAGTTTCGGTCCGGCCTCCCACGAGAAGCGCAGCACGTCCATCAAGTACAGGCCAATGACCAGAAAAACGCCGGCCACCAACAAATTGCCGATCGTGCCGACGTCGCCCAGCAATCGACCCAATGCCGCGGTGACGACGCCGATGAGCGCGATGGTGATCAGCACGCCCAGCGCAAAAATCGCTGAGAGATTGAACGAGCGTTTGGTGCTGACTTGTCCCTTCGTGTTGATGTAGCCGATGATGAGCGGGATGCTGGAGAGATGGCACGGACTGAGCAGGATGCTGAACACACCCCACGCCAGCGCCGCCAGCAGCGCAATGCCGAAACTGCCTGCCAATGCCTGGCTCAAGGCGGCAAAAATTTCCGCAATCATAAGCGCCTCACATTCCTGGCAAAACTTTCAGGCCTTGCGCCTGCAGAAACCGATCGATTTCCACTTCCGCGAAGAAGCCTTCGTGGCGCAGAATTTCGCTGCCGTGCTGATCCACAAACACCTGCGTCGGAATCACGCGAATTTTGAAGTCGCGGGCATAGTGCTGCTGCGCCGGCGTCCAGACGTCGTAGAAGATCACCTGCATTTGCTCGCCATACTTTCTTTCGATGGATCGCATCACTGGCTGCATGGCCTTGCAGGGAATGCAATTGACCGAGCCCAATTCGATAAACGTGATTTTGGGCGCGAAAACTTTTTGGTCGGCAGTAGCCTCGGGCCGGGGTGCCGGCGCCGTTTGGTTATTTCGAACAAGATCTGCCTTGGGCTGAGTGCCGGCCGCAGCATTCGCGGACGTCACTGAGGTTGGCCGGCTGCCTCCGACTTGACCACCATCAATTCGAGTCCTAGTCGTGTCTTTCGGTTGAGAATCCAGGCTCGGCTGATTGCTCGGAACTTGAACGTCGTTGGATTGGTCAGCCGCTATTCCGTCGCCGCGGCCTGTCTGCGCCTGCTGGTTGTCGCCTCCGCACGCAAAAAATACCAAACCAATTATCAGGATCGTCAGAGGGAGAGCATTTTGTCTTGCATGTCACACCTCCCGCAGCCATTGCAGAATTTGCGTATCGCCGGGAATGGCGCCCGCGCTTTTGAGCTGCTCGTCGATGACCAGGCCGGGCGTCATCATCACGCCATAGCTCATGATTTGCGACAAGTCCGTGACCTTTTGAATCTCACAAGGAATTTCATGTTGCAAAGCCACGTTTTTGACTCTCGCTTCCAGGGTGTTGCATTTCGGGCAGCCGACGCCCAGGATTTTCACGATCATGAGTTTCTCCTCTCTTTAAAAGCGCCAGCACGTCGTCATAAGATTTCCAGCAACTCGGCGCGCTCAACAAACTGTTTCTTGATCATCTCGCCAACCAAATCCAAAACTTTGAAGACGCGCGGATCGGTGACTTCATACATCATGCGCACCCCTTCTTTGCGCGCCACCACCAGCCCGGCTTCCGCGAGCGCCAGCAGATGCCGCGAGAGGTTCGACTGTTCCAACCCGAGTTTGGGGCCGATCTCGCAGTTGCAGATCTCGCGGTCACAACGCAGCGCTTCGAGAATGCGCAGGCGATTGGGATGCGCCAGCGCCTTGAGGACGGCGGCTTTGAAATCATAAGCGGTTTTGGACATGGCCTCACCTCGTGTCATCATGTTAAGCTGCCCCACAGCAGTCCGGCGACGATGGACAGCGCGACAACCGTGAGCATGTAAGTCATCGCCTGCTTCGCACCCATGAGCTTGAACAGCACCATCATGCTCGGAATGCTCAATGCGTTGCCGGTGAGAAACAGCGTCATCGCCGGACCGCGGCCCATGCCGAGCTGCATGAGCTTCTGAATGATCGGCACTTCGGTCAACGTGGCGAAATACATCAGCGCGCCGGAGATGGAGGCGATGGCGTTCGCGGCGAGCGAGTTGCCGCCGACCGTCGCCGTCACCCAGCGTTGCGGCAGAATCTCGCCGATGGCGCCGGCGAGAAAGATGCCGACGAAGAGATACGGCATGATCTTCTTGGAAAGATCCCAGGTCTCGGCAATCCAGCGGCGGTTGTCTTCGGATGAAAACTTGTGGAACACCAGCGCCAGCAAGCCCAGCAGCGCCATTCCACCGATCGCATATTTTAAGCTTGGCGCGATGCCGAGGCCAAAGACGACCAGAATGGCCAGTTGCAGCACAAAGAACGCGATGATTGAGGCAGTGGAATACGTTGCTTCCTCAACGCCGCTCGTTACGAAGCCCTTGCTGTTTTTGTGGTCGTGATCGCGGAAAAGCAACATCATGACGATGCCGGCGAGAATGGCAATCGTCATCGCGAAGAGCAGGCGCCCCATCGCAAAGTCGAAGCCGAGCACCGAGGAAGTGAGAATGATGGCCGTGACATTGACCGCCGGACCGGAGAACAGAAACGCCGCCGCCGGGCCGATGCCGGCGCCGCGTTTGTAGATGCCGGCGAACAACGGCAGAATCGTGCACGAGCACACCGCCAGCAAACCGCCGGAAATCGCGGCCACCGGATAAGCGATATATTTTTTCGCCATCGGCCCGAGCAATTGCAGAATGGAATCCTTTTTGACGTAGACCGCGATGCCGCCAGCGATGAAGAAGGCCGGCACCAAACAGGTGAGCACGTGCCGGCGCGCATACTCTTGCAGCAACGCCAGGCCGCCGGCCAGTACGCGGGTCGCGTCTGTCGAGGCGATGGGCAGGGAATAAAAGGCCAGAAACGCGGCGGTGAGCCAGAAGAATTTTTTCCACTCCTCCCGCCTTTCCGGTTCAGCCAGCAGCCAATTTTGCCAGCGCCGGCGCAGGGCATGTAGATAAGTCGCCATCGCTTCAACTCCCGGCGGCGATGAACTGCCCCAGCATAATTTTAATCTCCTCGACGGAATTGACCCGTCCCTGACTCATCAGCTTGCCATCAATCGCCAGCCCGGGTGTGCGGAGGACACCGGCTGTCATGATGGCGGCGATGTCCGTGACTTTCTCGAATTCTGCCTTCACGCCCAGCTCTTCCGCCGCACGGCGGGCGCGCTGCTCGAGCGTTTTGCAATTCAGGCAGCCAGGGCCGAATATTTGAATCTTCATGTTACATTCACCTCGCGATGCCTTTCTGTTTTCATGAGCAACTATTCATGAATTGGTTGAAAAGAAAAAGCAGCATGTGCCCATTAGGGATGGGCTCAAGTTGCGTGCCCAAAGAGGCGATGAACAAACAGGGCGCGGGCGGATTATTTTTCCAAAGCTTGCAGGGTGCGGGTATGGGGTGGCAGAAACGGCAGCTTTTCACTTGTGAGAAAATTTCCGGGGAAATTTTTCAGCATTGCGAAACGCTGTGAAAGGAGGCAGGGATGCAATTGGAAGGTTGCGCCCCGCATAGTCCTCACGGCACTTCGAACAACGGCACGTAATCCATCTCCTGCACCAGTCGCTGCCCCTCTTTGCTCAACACCCAATCGATGAAGAGCTTGGCGGTGCCTTGCGGTTTTTGGACGGTGTACAGGTAAAGATAGCGCGTGATCGGATAGAGATCCCGGCGGACTGCTTCAATGGTCGGTGTGATGCCGTTGATGCTGCAATGCACGAGCTGCCGGCCGTGGGCAATGCCACCATAACCGATCGCCGTGGAATCCTCCGCGACAGCCGCGACGATGGCCGCGGTGGTGGGCAGGCTGATCACGTGGTGGCCATAGGCTTGTCCTTCCAGGACATGCTCTTGGAAATAGAGATAGGTGCCGGAATTGGGCGAACGGCTGAGAGCGGTGATTGGCACATCGCGCCCGCCCA
Organism: candidate division KSB1 bacterium; assembly: GCA_034506255.1. Lineage (NCBI taxonomy): Bacteria > Pseudomonadati > Candidatus Zhuqueibacterales > Candidatus Zhuqueibacteraceae > Candidatus Coneutiohabitans > Candidatus Coneutiohabitans thermophilus. The sequence goes on from JAPDPX010000005.1 coordinate 423,696, forward strand.
CCTCCCGCCAGGATTTTATTCTGCCCAGGTAGATGTCGCGCACCTGTGCCAGGCTGAGGTTGCGCACGGGGTTGGCGGGATTGAGATAGATGCTCAAACCATCTTTGGCCACCAGCGAAGCCACGCCGATCGTGTGCTGTCGTGCTGCGAGCTGGCGGGCTTCGATGGCGCGCAGCGGCCGGGAGGCCGCGCTGATGTCTGCCTCGCCCTTGATCAGGGCTGCAATGCCGGCTGCGGAACCACCGCCTTCGACATATATCGCGAGACCGGGATGACGCAACATGAATTCCTCCGCCCAGCGCTGCACCAGCATGATCATGGTGTCCGAACCTTTGATGCGGAGGCTGGTGGTGCCCGGTGCCAGTCCGCGGGGAGCAGCACAAGCCTGCAGGCAGCAACACAGCAGCAGGAGTCTTCCCGGAATGTTCCTCATGGTTGTTGTCACTCAACGTTTCTCCGCGAGCGACTGCAGCCGGGCGTTGCGGTAGGGCGTGCCTTTCTTCCACTCCGGTGCGGTTTGCAAATTGGCGAGCAGATGGCAGAAGGCAAAGAGAATGCGCGTGTGCTGTTCCATGGCCGCGCGATTGATCGCCTGCCGAAGATCATCACAAGGCGAATGGTAGATGTGCCGGCCCCAATCGATCATGCGCTGCAGGCCGGCAGCCGGCGGGGTGTTGTGATATTGCATGCCCTCCATGATCAAGAGCGCGGGAATGCCGCCGCGCGCAAAGGCCACCTGGTCAGAACAGCCGAAGGCGGCAATATCCGCGAAAGGGGAGGGAATCGGCGAGACTTTGAGATGCAGGGCTCCGGCAAGCTGGTGCAACAATTCGCCGAGCGTGGAAAGCTCGGCCCCCACGCCCACAATGTCCGCGAAGGTATCGAACATCGCCAGACCGTCGACGTTGAGATTGGCAATCGTGCGGTAAAGCGGCTTCACCGGGTGATCGACGTAATAGGTCGAGCCGAGCAGGCCCTTTTCCTCGCCGGTCACCAGCACGAAAAGCAGCGACCGCCGCGGTTTCTCCTTCAAACCGGCGAAGGCCCGTGCGATTTCCAGCACCGCCGCCACGCCGGCCGCGTTGTCGAACACGCCGTTGTAAATGGAATCGCCGGCCACCGCCGGCCCCATGCCCAGGTGATCATAATGCGCGGAGACCAGCACGTATGTGTCGCGCAATTCGGGATCGCTGCCAGGCAGCAGGGCGATAACATTGGCCGCGAGAAAATCACGCTGTTGAAAACTGCCGCGAAAGGAGGCGGTCACCGGCAGAGTGAAGCTGTGCACCGCATTGACACGCTCCCTCGCCAGGACTTCTGCCAGGGAGAAGGCTGCACCATCGAACAGCCGGCCGGCCACTGCGGGGTTCATCACCACGCTGAGGTTGCCGGCGGCCGAATAGAACAGGCGGACATCTTCGAAGGCGAATTGATCCAGCCAATATTGCCAGTCACGGCCGGCGGGATGGCGCGGCGAGGGAATCATGATGCTGCCCACGGCACCGCGGCTGAGCGCGACTTTTTGCTTGACCTCAGGCAGGGCGTGCACGGTCTCCTGCTCGCCCTCGAAATAGGTAAAATCATTGGCGTAGGGCTCGCCGGAGAGGAACACCACGATCTTGCCCACCACATTCAGGGCCTGGTAATCGTTGTAGTCATATTCCGGGGCAATGATGCCATAACCGACGAACACCAGCGGCACGGGTTTGGGGATGAACGTCTGCGCGCCGGTGTTGTAGAGCAGGTAATCCGCGCCCAATACCAAATCCACCGGCCCGTTTTTGGTCATGAGTTGCAATTTCGAGTCGGGCAGCGGCTTGCTGGCGTGCATGGGGATCTGCTGGAAGTAGGTATTGTCGTCACCTGCCGGCAGCAGTCCAAAACTGCGGAACTGCTGCGCCAGATAAGCCGCGGCTTTCTCACCCCCGCGCGTGCCGGTGCCACGGCCTTCGAGCGAGTCGCTCCCGAGCACGGCGAGATGGTGATACAGGCGCTCGCCGGTGATGGTGGCGGATACTGCCACGGCCTCCTGGAGTGTGGCGGGTTGTGCGGCGGCCGGCAGCAGGCCGGACAGCCAGTTCATTCCCAAAAACAACAACGGCATGGTTCGTCGCATGCAGTCATTTGCCTTTCAGACAGCGTGCCAGCACTGCTGGCACTTCTTCCGTGGCGCAAAAAATTGCTTTGGGGAACCTGGCTTTGGCCACTTTCACTTTGTCGGGTTGGCCGCCGGCAAAAATGATGGGAATATGCTGCCGCTTTTTGGCTTCCCAAAACCACTCCGCAACCGCCCGGCCGTGCGAAGGCAGGCGATCGAGCGAGATGACGAGAGCCTCGGGCAGCGCTTCGCCAAAGGTGACCGACTTTTCCTGGCTCCAATGCACGCTTAATTGGTAACCGGCCGCCAGCAATGGCGCCACGCGCTCGCGTGCCTCGGCTTCATGCCAGTGCAGATAAAATATCTTTGCCATACCGGCTCCAGGTGAGTTTGCCTGCAATTCCTCAGGAACGTGTGGAGTAGCCCGGCTGCAGAGAAGAGGCCTGCGCGACGGCGCCACAGGTAACTGAGACATTACATTTGCCTGTGGAAAAGCATCCAGATTGATGGCACAATCTAAGCAGTGGGCGGGCAAGAAAGCAATGTCTTCTTTGCCCTGCTGCGAATCGTCGCCCCGGGCGCCGGCTAGAAATTTTCAGAAAAGACGAGCTGCTTCCCGGCGGCTGCCTGTGGCACTCTGCCACAATTTTGCGAAGATGTGTAGGACAGACACTCATCGGGCCGTTTGGCTTCAAAGGCGCCTGCCAAATACAGCGCTCCCAGCTCTGCATACAATCTCATAAACGACAACAGCTTGGGCGGAAGTGTTTGCTGCCGGGCTGCTTGGCACGCCGGTTGAATCTGTCGATGCGAACGATTTTGCCCAATCATCCTGACTGTTTCTTTTCTCGAGGGAGGTCAAGATATGATGGAGACAGCTACCCCACGTAACCTGGCCAAACAGCTTCTCTTCCTCCTGCTGATGGTTTTGGGCTTGCTCATCATCCTCGGGCTGCTTCTTGCGCCACAAGCCGGCGCAGCGGAACACCGGGCGCAGCCTGACACCACGGTCTTTGCGGTGGGCGACACCAGCACCTGTGATGAACACCTGGTGCAACAGGCCATGCGCGACTATCTGCCGGGCCGAGAAGCGGAAGCGATACGGCGTTTCGGTGATTTCGAACTTGCGGCAACCGACAGTCTCACCGGCGATGTGGTGGTGGCCGGCGGAGACGTGGTGATTGCCGGCAAATTGCAGGGGACGTTGTTGGTGGTCTGTGGCAACATCACTCTGACTTCAACTGCCCAGGTCACCGGCGACGTCGTGGCCGTGGCAGGCCGGGTGAAGCGCTTTGCGGGCAGCCGCATCGACGGCGATCAGATCGAAGCTTCACCACCGGCGCAGCGCGAGAGCAAGCGCGAAAGGTTGCGCGAATGGAACCGTCGCCACCGCCGCTTCACCACCTCCGTTGACATGGAATTGCGCTACACGCGCGTCGATGGCCTTTATCTCGGCGGTTTGCTGCCGCGCAAGTATTACGGCGCGGCCAACGTCGGCATGTTCGGCTCCGCCGGCTATGGCTTCAAGGCCAGACGCTGGCAATATCAGGCCGGCCTCGAGTTGTATTATGGCCGTGACTTTCGCTCCATTCTGGGCGGCGAGGTTCATGATCGCACCGACAGTGAAGATGAGTGGATCATTCCCGCTGAGGAGAACACCCTCGCCGCCCTGCTGATCAAAGAGGATTTTCGCGATTACTATCGCCGCCGCGGCTTCAACCTGTACGCCCGCCAGCATTTCGGCGAAGATATCAAACTCACTGCCGGCTATCGCCGCGATGATTTGCTCCCTCTGGAGAATCGCGCGGTGTGGTCATTGTTCGGCGGCGACAAGCGATTCCGTCCGAATCCCGCCATCGTCCCGGGCAGGCTGGTAAGTTATTTCTCCGAGTTCAACTGGGATGGCCGGGATCATCAGCGCGCGCCGCGGCGTGGCTGGTTCGTGCAGTTGATGACAGAATTCAGCCGCCCCAGCCTCGACAGTGACTATGATTTTGACCGGGTGATCCTCGACCTCCGGAGCTACCTCCCGACCGCTTACGGCAGAAATCTCGATCTGCGGCTGCGCGCCGGCTCCAGTCGCGGTGAGTTGCCGGCGCAGTTTCTTTTTGACCTCGGCGGACTTTCCAGCCTGCCGGGCTATCGTTTCAAGGAGTTCACCGGCAACCGCATGCTGCTGGCGAATCTCGAATACCGCATGAATGCCGGCCGCAGCCGGCTGCATGACCTGCCGATCGTGAGCGAATTGAACTTGATTCTGTTCGTCGATTCCGGCATGACCTGGTTTGCGGGGAGCGGCTCCTCTCTTGCCGATGCCTTTGATGACCTCACCTGGAACCGGCTCAAAACCGATGTGGGCGTGGCCATCACCGACAACGACGGCCGGGTGCGCTTGCATTTCGCCAAGCGCACGGACCGTGGTTATGATGATCTGGTCGTCACATTTCGATTGAATCGCAACTTCTGAAGCCGGCGTGCCTGCAGCCGGCGGCAGCAACGGGGATCCGGAAACTTTTCTCCCGCGCGTTTTGCGCTCCCGCCCCAAAATATGCAGTGGTATGCGGGGGAGTCTTTTCTCCCCTCCTGCTCGTATTCCGGGACAACGCCGCCGATTATTTGCGGATGAGGCGCTGCCTCAGGGTGTGCCGGGCGCCGGGCAAGAGTCTTTTGTTGCGGCCGCAGGCCGGCGCGACGTTTCTCGTTCCCACCAGTTTTCCAGCAGAATGCCCACGGCTGCGCCTGCCATCAGGGCGATCACCGCCGGCAGGCCCGCATGGCCCCCCATCACCAAATGCCGCAGGAGTTGCAGCCCCAGCCCCAGCGCCGCACCGAGCAGGACGCCGTTCACGAGGCGGCGCGCAAGAGAAATTTTCCAACGCTCACGCGCCTGCCGTGACAGCCAAAAGGCAATGGGAAAAGAAGTCAGGAGGAGTTTGATGAACAGGCGCAGCGGTTGTGCGTCAGGCCGGAAGAGATGGTGCGGATGAACCGAGGCCACCAGCTCTGTCAGCAGCCCGGTCGTCGTGCCATTGTGCGTGAGGGCCGGCTCGCTGTAATCCGGCCGGCCAAGCACGATAAGAAAGAAGATAACGTACCACCATCGCAGGCGGTGGACGGCCGCAGTGGTGTGCGGCGGTGCCGTGCGAAAGATCCGGCTGCCGAGCAGCATGCCCAGGACAAAGGCCAGATCCGGCAGAAGGTCGGGAGGATTGGTTTTCGCCAGCAGGGCAAAACTGTTGAGCAGCAACAGCAAACCGGCCGTGATGAGAGCTATCGCCCACTTGCTTCGGGGATTTGCCGGCCAGTACCAACACACGCACCAGTGCAGCATGCCGCCCAGCACGATTCCAAAAAGGAGATTCTCGGCCCCCGCCAGCGGCCAGTACTCGCGCAGGTCGAGCGTGCGCCAGGTTTCCTGCAGGCGGGCGAGGTGCCGCACGGAATGCAGCCAATGCAGCCCGTTGTTCCAAACGTTGTCGAGACGCGGCGTAAAGTTGAACGGTGCGAGACGCCAGAGCATGAAACTCAGGCCCAGTGCGAGACCCGCCAGCACACCAGGCCGGCGCCGGAGATAACGCCAGGCGGATTGCAGCGAGGCGGCGAATGGCGCATAAAAACGCAGCGCCAGCGCCGCGCCCAAAGCCGCACCGTACGTGTTATTCATGACATCGTTCACCGAGGTGAAGCGGTCGCTGAGCAAGAGCTGCGTGCTTTCGATCGTGAAGCTCACCAGCGCACAGGCCAGAACGGTGGCCGCCAGGCGCGGCCGGCGGGTCGAAGCCATGCGCCAGCCGTGCCAACAGAAGCCGAGCGGCAGAAACAGAAGCAGATTGCCGAGCGTGTCCGTGCCGGACATGCGCCGGCCCTGGGCATTGTGAAAGGGCACCAATTCGGCGCGTGCCCAGCGCCGGGCCACGCCCGGCCGCGAGACATCAAGGTGAAAGGGAACCGCGGTGAGATAGCACACCATCAGCGCGACCACTGCCAAAAGCCGGCGCGCGCTTCGGGGGGAAATCTGCCGGGTTGCGCGTTGGGATTGCCCCTTGACAATTGTGTGAAATTTTCCGTTCGTATGCGCCCTAGTCTTCAATGAAAGCGGCCCTGCCGGTGACAACAATAAATGGAGTCGAACATGGATGCCTATACTTTGGAGCAACGCGATGGCATTGGAATCCTACGGCTGCAGGCCGGCGGTGCCAACGCGTTGAATGAGCGTGTGCTGCAGGCGTTGAAAACCGGCCTGCGCCAGGCCGAGAAGCTCAAACTCAACGGCCTGGTGCTCACCGGCTACGAACGTTTTTTCTGTGCCGGGCTGGATTTGATTGCCACCTATGAGCTGAACCGCAAACAGATGAGCCGGTTTTTGGAGGATTTCGACGTGGCCTTCAAGCATCTGTTCAGCTTTCCGCGGCCGGTGGTGGCCGCCATCAACGGCTCGGCCACGGCGGGCGGTTGCATCCTGGCGCTGGCCTGCGATTATCGCGTGATGGCGGCGGATGCCGGCGTCATCGGGCTGAACGAAATCCGGCTGGGGCTGCCGCTGCCGGCGGTGGCGCTGGAAATTGCGCGCTTCAGTTTGCCGCCGGAGAGGGCGACGTATGTGCTGTACAGCGGCAAACTGTTTTCCCCTCCGGAAGCCGTGTCGGCCGGCTTGCTGCATGAAGTGGCGCCAGCGGAGAATCTGCTCGCCACCGCGATCGCGCGATTGCATGAGTTTGCGGATCATCCCGGCGAAGCATGCGCGCCGGTCAAGACGGCCTTGCGCAGCACGGCCCTGGCTCAAATGACCAAAAATGCCGGCTCGATGCGCGAAGCCTTTTTGGATGCCTGGTTCAGTCATGCCGCACGCAACGCGATTGACACGGTGCGCCGGCAGTTGCTTGACAAGAAGCGCAATTGAGGCGCACGGCATACAACACAAAACCCCATCCCCGCAGTGCCGGTGATGGGGTTTTGTTTTTGCTGGTGACGGGCCTGCCGCCGGATGACGTCCCGGCCTCAGTCGTTTTTCTCGAGTGCCTCTGCCTTGTCAAAGGCCTCTTTGGCCTTGTCGGTGGTGCCCGAGCGGGTGTAGGCGATGCCCAGGTTGGTCCACACTGCGGGTTGATTGCCGCCTTCGAGTTGAGTGGCGCGTTCGAGATAGGGCACCGCGCTCAGGGAGTTGTTCTTCTCCACCGTTTTCAGCGAGTCAATCACCGCCTGGTTGGGTTTCTTCCTCTTGCTGGCGGCCTCGTCCTGCAGCTCCCGCGCGCGTTTGTCCGCTTCCTCCGCGATTTTCAGATAGGCCACGCCGAGATAGAAATTGGCACCGAAATCATCATTCTGCAGTTCGACCAGCCGGCGAAATTGTTCGACGGCGTGGGAGTAATCATTGCGAGTCAGGAAGAGCTGGCCATAATTGTAAAGCAGGTCCTTGTTGTCGGGATCAGCGGCAAGCGCCTGATCATACATTTTGAAGGCTTCCTCCGCCCTGCCCATGATGTTGTAGGTGTCGGCCAGGCGCGCCAGGATTTTGGGGTTGCCCGGATGCTTCTGCAGGGCCTGCTCGAAGAGAGTGGCACTGCGCGCATGGTCATCGTGGGAGTTGAAATAATCGGCCAGCACCAGCGTGTGAATCAGCGAGTCCGGTTGGAGCCCGATGACGGTTTCCAGTGTGGTGACGACGCGGTGGCGCAGATCGGGCAGCGCCTCTTTGCTGCAGCAGCACAGCCTGGCGGGCTGGCCGGTGGCGCTGTCGAGGCACTTGAAAATTTGCGTATCCCAGGTGTAGCCGGGGGCGCTGCAATCGCTGCAGGGATCTTCCCTCCGAATGTCCTGCTCGACCAGTTGATAGGCGACGGAGAGATTGCGGTGGGCATCGACGTAGGCGGGATCGAGCTGGGTCGCGAGCAAGAAGCGCTCCGCTGCTGTGCTGTAGTCCTGCTGTTTGTAAGCTTCGACCCCTTCATTGTAGCTCTTGGCGGAGAAATGGCGGATCATGTCCTCCATTTGTTTCTTTTCTTTTTTCATCTTGTTCTTGGTGTCGAGCTTTTTGCCCTCCTCGAATTCCCGCGCCATGTCCAGCAGGCGGCCTTTCTCCGCATAGACCTGGCCGAGGAGAAAGTGTGTCTGGGGATCCGTCGCATTCTTCGCCAGCGCCTTCTGCAACCATTCAATCGCCTTGTCCCACTCCTTCTGTTGAATGTAAAGCTTGGCCGAGGTCTTTTCCATACTTTGGGCGAAAATCATGCCCGGTATGATCAACACCAAAGCACCCCATTTCATCAAACCACACCCGTTTTTTTTCATCCCACTCGCTCCTTCGGAAAATGGAAAATGATAATGCCCTGCATGTGTTGGTGGTGCGCAACATCGTTGCATGACGCGAAAAATATAGGCGACAATCCCTAGACATGCAAGCGGATTTTCCCGGCCGCGGGCCTGCCTGCGGCACGCAGGCTGTGGCTGACTCATGTACGGCGGCGGGCTTTTACCCTGTCCCGCCGCGAACAGCTTGCGGCGGGATTGCTCGAGCCGGGCGCCCTCTATCCCGCAGGGAGAAAACCACGCGCACAGCAGCCCCGAGGACTGCCCAAGTCGAATAAAACCCATGCATCCTTAATGATGCAACGCGCGGGTGGCGGAATGTTGTGGAGCTGCCGCGGATGAGTTGATTCTGTTCTCCCCGCCGCGCGGGCATGCTGCTTGCGAAAGGCGGGAGTGAACGCAGCGAAGTGTGATCCTTGCGAAAGTTTTCTGCTGCGAAACAGCGTGACCGGTCATTTTACACCGCGCGTGCAAGCATCAAAAACTCGATCTCTCACCAATTGGAATTCTCAGGAGAACGTATGGAAGCGAAGAAATTTTTGCGCCTGTTGTTCCCGGCGGTCGCGGCCCTGACATTGGCCGCCTGCTCGAATGAAGATCCCCTGTCATCCTCTGCCAGCCTGAGTGCCACCGAAGATGCGGCCGAATCGATTGCCAGCGCCCTGGGCGCGGACAATGGCGGTGCCACGGATCAGGTGAGTGATGTCATCGAACTGGCCGGCAGCAGCGGCCTGCAAAAGCCCGCCGAGGTTCTGCTCGGCAAATACAGCGTGCCGGGCGCGGTCGCCAGCGTCGATACGAGTTATGATCCGCTCACCGGCACGTGGACGCTGCATCTCGAACGCGAGCGCGGCAATCCCAACGGTGTGCCATATGCCGCCATCAGCCGCACCTACACCTATCAATTTCTCAACCCAAACGGCCAGCCGCAAAAGTATTGGAAGACCGGCGCCGACACGGCCCGTACCATCATCTTCAAAATCATCGAAGGCACGGGCACGCACCGCACCCGCCGGCTCTCGCAACAACTCACCGGCCTGACGGGCGAGTTTACCGCCACGGGTGTGAACACGCGGCTGGTGACGATCAACGGCACCTATTTCCGCTCGGCGGTTGACACGATTACGACGCGCAATGCGGTGCGCACGCTCGATCATGCCCTCCGCCTGACCTTCACCAATGTGCAGGGCCCGCGCGGCAGCCGCCTGGATCTCTCGCGCAAGATCAGCGGCACCGTGAGCGGCACCTATACCGCCAGGGTGACGTTCCAGCGCGGGGCGGGCTACCGCGAAACCACCATCAATCGCACGTTCACTGTCGTGCTCGGCAATGGCAGGGCCGACATCACGATCGGCGGGCAACGCTTCGCCGGTAATTTGACCAGCGGGGAATTGCAATGACTTTCAAGGCGGCGGTCCGGGCGAACACGCGGTTAGTGGGTTTCATGTCCGGGCCGCCGCTTTTATACCACCAAGGTCGTACGCCGGCCGCCGGCCTGCAGTGCATTTTCATCATCATAGTGGGTGTTTACGCCTTTATGCCACTTCCACTTATACTTACTCCTACTCCTACTCTTACTCCTACTCTTACTCCCCGCGAGTGATCCAAATCGGACTGGACCACGCCATTTCACCATCCTGCTGCACCACCCGCACATAGTACCAATGCGTGCCGATGGCCGCCTGCTCATCTTTGAATTCAAAACGCACCATATCCCCCACGCCAAAGTCACCGCCGTGCCGGTGAATCACCTGATTATCGCGCAGAAGATAGACGTAGCGAATTTTCGCGGTGCCGACGACACGCACAGCGAGGCGGGGCGGCCTTCCGGTTTCATATTCGCTGCCCTGGGCGTGGCCGTCGGCACTGAAATGCAGCAGAATACGCACACCGCTGGTGGCATAGACCCGCCGCGCCTGCAGGGCTTCGAGCAGAGATTGCCGCGTCAACCCGCCCTTGATCCACACGCCGGCCAGACCGTGCAGCCAGGGATCGCGCTTGCGGCCGATGCCGTGATGCCAGATCAGGCCGTGACCATCGGAGGCGCCCAGCACGCCGAAACGCAGGCCGCGCGCGAGACCGTCCTGCATGAACATGCCGGGAATGCCGCCGCGATGGGTGATGGGTTCATTGCCGGAATATTCGAAGGCGCCGTGCACCGACACGATCTCCACGAGCGCCTGCACCTGCGGGTCGTGCTGCGGCCAGTCGATGCCGGTCCAGCCGATGTGATGCGGCACCGCCAGCGCGCCGGCTTCACGCAATTGCGCAAACAGCCTGGTGGTGAGATTGGCACTGGAGTCTGCCAGGCTGAGGATGGGCTGCGCCTCGTCGCGGAAGTAAACGTTTTTGTGGCCGGGTCCGTTGGGCCAGCGAGCGGCAGTCCATTCATAGGCATGCAGCGTCACGAAATCCGGTGGCGTGTGGAAACCAGCGGTGATGCGGGCCATGTATTCCCATTCCGAGGGCAGAATGCGGTTGCGCACGAACCATTCATGATCAGTGAGTGCGGCGAAATCCCATTTGTAGAAATCGCGGCTGCGGGTGTAGCAGTCATCCACCGTGCCCATGCCATCGGAGAGGTTGGAGTGTTGATGCAAATCGCCGAACACCAACCTTTCGTCTGCCGGGGCATCGAGAAATGCGCGTGCTTCGCCGCTCATTTGCCACTTCCCGGCGGCAGCGGCGGCGACAGGCGAGGCAAGCACCGCCCGCTCCGGCGCGGGTTGCAACTTCGGCCGGGTTGCGGCTTCGGCAAGCGCGGGAAAGGCGCACAGCTCGATTAATGCCAGATCACGGCGCACCGTCCAAATGGTGCCGTCTTGCGCTTCGGCCGCGCGCACGAATTCCCCGCGGCCGCCCCAACCGGGCAGCGCAAAGTTGGTGCGGCGGCTCCAGCGATCACCGAGAAAAATTTGTGCACTGAACTCCTGACTGGGACGGCCGAACAGCCACAAAGCGCCGCGCCGGTTCGCCAGCAACTCGGGGGATTCCCAGCTTTGCAGCGTGCCGGTGGCGGTGAGATCGCGATCAGGCATGGCAGCCGCCGGGGCGCGCAGCGTCTTGCCGTCCCATTGCCGCAGCACCAGCCAGCGCGGAAGATCGGGTTGGCCGGCGTCATCGGCGTTGCTGTGCCAGGCGAGCCACAGACGATTGCCGGCATCCACACTCACCGCCGGGCATTGCTCCAGCGTGGCGGAATGGGTGAGATTCCAAACCTGTGAGGCGCGATCCAATCTTCTCAGAAAAATGTCGTAGTTGTAGTTGCCGAGATAGCCATCCCACGCGCACCAAATCTCGTTGTTGCGGCCTGCCGCCAGTGCCGGCCGCATTTGCCGGTGCGGCGCAACGAACACCGGTTGTGGCGGTGACCACCGGCCGTTTTCACGCACACTGAACATCACTTGTGCGGTATCATGCCGCATGCGTTCCCAGGCCAGCCACAAACGGCCGACAGGATCACAAACCATGTCATGCTGCCAGTTGGCGGAAGGTCCACCCGCAACGATTTCCTGCGGGCCGGCCCGGCCGTTGACGATGGGCGTCACGATGAGTGCGAGACCACCGGCCGCGGCGCGCGCCCAACTGACCCACAACGTGCCATCGGGGCCGGCTGCCAGACGCGGTTTGCAGGCGAGAGGGGCGCGATCCAGCACAAGGGAGTCGGCCCAGGCGCCGTGGCGATAGCTTCTCACCATGATTTGCTCCTCCTGATCCTGCATTTGTTGCCAGGCGATCCACAACGTGCCGGTGGCATCACAGACAAGATCGGGATACTCGGCGAGCGCATTGGTGGTAACCGGCACCCGCCGCGCCGGTTCCGGCCGGCGCAAAGGTCTTTCGAGAAAGTAGGTCGCAGTGAGCAACAGCAACGGGAAGAGGAAAAAGCGCGTGGGTGGCAACGTGAGAAGAGAGGCCGGGTGCTGTCTTGCCACGGACAACAGGGAACTGCTGCGTTTGGGACGGTGACGCATTATCAACCTCGGGCAGGTGGGAAAAAATGACGGACAGGAGATGGATCGGTGCACGGCGCGAGCCACCGCCGAACCCCGCCAGGGGCTGCTGCGGCTTGCGCAGCACGCTCCGCTTGTCCGCGCGCCTCGCGGGCGAGCGGAGAAGGCGGCACAACACGCGGGCGATTCAGGGAAGGATCGCGCGCACGACGGCATCATGCAGTTGGGGACGAAACGACAGAATGCGGCGGTTTTCGCGGGTGGGATGCACGCGATTGCTGAGCAGCACCACGATCAGGCCGCGCTCGGGGTCGGTCCACAATGAGGTGCCGGTGAAGCCGGTGTGGCCATAGGCTTTGTGACGCATCAACGTGCCAGCGGAATTTTGCCCGTCCGCCGTGTCCCAGCCCAGCGCACGGCTGCTGCCCGGGACCACTTCCTGGCGGGCGGTGAACTGCGCGATGGTCTGCGCTTCGAGCAATTTCGTTTCGCCATAGCTTCCGCCATTCAACAGCATTTGCAGGAACACCGCAAGATCGCGGGCGCTGCTGAACAAACCGGCATGCCCGGAAACCCCGCCGAGACGGTAGGCATTCTCATCATGCACCACGCCATGCACCCAGCTTCCCTTGCGGCCTTCCGTCCACGTGTCGAACTCCGTTGGCGCGAGGCGCGGCAACCACTCGGCGGGTGGAAGGTAGCCGGTGTCGTGCATGCCGAGCGGCCGGAAAATTTCGTCGCGGCAAAAGGCATCGAGCGTCTTGCCGGACAGGCGTTCGACGATCTTGCCCAGCAAAATCGCACTCAAGTCGGAATACACGGTTTTGCTGGCAGTGGGATATTCGAGCGGCTCACGCAGGATGGTGTTGAGGATCTCCTCCGGCGTGCGATAATCGCGGTAGTACAGCCGAAAGGCCACCAGGCCCGCGCTGTGCGTGAGCAGATGGCGGACGGTGATTTTGTCCTTGTCCTGACCGGTAAACTCGGGCAGATAGGTTTGCACTTTTTCGTCGAGCTGGAGCCGGCCGCGTTCGTAGAGCAGCATGCAGGCGGTGGTCATGGCCACGACTTTGGTGAGCGAGGCAAGGTCATAAATCGCATGCAGCGGGGTGGGCCGGTTGAACGCACCATAGCCCAGTGTGCCGAAGGCTTCATGCAGCGCGATCTTGCCGTGGCGCGCCACCAGCAGCACCGCGCCGGGAAACACGGAATCGCGCACGGCCTGCTGCATCAGGGCACGCACCGAGTCGAGTCCCGTTTTCGTCATGCCGGCTTCCTCCGGAAAGGCCATCTGCAAGGTGGGTGCGATGGCGGCGGGCGCAACGAGAGGCACGTGGTCGCGTGCGGCGAGCGTGAGGCCGGCACCGCGCGCAAAAAATCCCGGAATGGTGATCGGCAGGCGGCCGGCGATGGCGGCGGCCCCGGCCACGGCGCGTGCGGCCGCCTGGCTCATGCGGGTCTCATCATCATAGGCCACCAGGTAAGCTGCGGCCTGCTGTACCTGGGGATAGACATAGGGATTGCCCATGCTGATCACCGCGGCCGGCACGCCGGTGGCGAGCAGCGAATCGATCATGGGCTGCATCACCCGGGGCAGGCCGATGTGCCCCTTCCAGGAACCAATGGTCGCGTATACCGGCAATACCTGCACCTGTGCCTGGCGCACCGCGGCAAGGGCACGGGCCACTTCCGGCACAGAACTGCCGGGATGCAAAGACAGCACGGCCGCCGGCTGCACGAAACGTTGCAGCTCGCGCAAAAAGGGGGTGTGATTAAAGCTGCGCGGCTCATCCCAAAGATTCACCACAACCATGCGCTGCCCCGGTGCGAGCGGCAGCAAGCCGCCCTCGTTTTTCAACAGCGTAATACTGCGCGCCGCGGCCTGTTCCGCGGCCTGCACCGCCTCCGGCCGCTGCAACCAACGGGCAACCGCCGCGGGCTCCACCCGGCGCTGCTGATGCAGCCCGATTCTGGTTTTCGCCAGCAAAATGCGGCGCACGGATTGCTCAATGCGCGCCTCCGCGATTTCGCCGCTGCGCACCCGCCGTTCGAGATCGGCGATCATCGCGGGAACATCCTCCTGCGCCAGAATCACATCCACGCCGGCGTTGAGCGCCGCGACCGTGGCAAAGGCAGCGGTGTAGTTTCTGGTGATCGCCCACATGTGCATCGCATCCGTGATGATCACGCCCTCGAAGTGCAGCCGTTCGCGCAGCAGTTGGGTGAGGATTTCCGGCGAAAGGGTTGCGGGCGCGTAGGGATTCATGGCGAAGCCGCGCACGTTGACATGGGCGGTCATGATGAAATCAACACCGGCGGCGATGGCGCGACGGAATGGCACGAGTTCGAGCTGTTCCAGACGCGCGCTGTCGGCTGCGACCAACGCCAGCTCGAGATGGGAATCCTGCCGGGTATCGCCATGGCCGGGAAAATGTTTGGCGGTGGCCAGCAACCCGCCCTGCCGGCAGCCGCGCAGGAAGGCTTCCGCAAAACGGGAAACCGTCTCCGCCTCCTCGCCAAAAGCGCGCACATTGATGATGGGATTCCCGGGATTGCTGTTGATGTCCACCACCGGTGCGAAGGTGAGGCCAATGCCCAGGGCGCGTGCCTCGCCGGCCGTATGCCGGCCCATTTCATAGGCCAGCTTGACGTCGCCGGTGGCGGCAATCGCCATATTGGGTGGAAATTCCGTGCCGCCGAAACGCGCCGTGCCATTTTCCAAATCAGCCGTGAACAACAAGGGCAGCTTGCTGAGCGCCTGCAACCGGTTGGTGAGGTGGGCCGTGGCATAGGGTTCACCGCGCCAGAGATGCAGGCCACCGAGATGATGTTGCGTGACCAGCCGCTCAATGTTCTGCAACTTGGGATCACTTTCCGGCTTGAAATCGGCGTCCAGATAATAGAAAAAAAGCTGGCCGAGTTTTTCACGCAAGGACATCCGGCGCAGGGTCTGCTCGACCCAGGAGGGTGAATCCTGCTGCAGACCCCGCGCGGGTTTGGCGGGCACCGCTTGCGCCATGAGATGGCCGGCCCATAACAAAGCCACCCCGCAGAGCACACGCCGCAGCGCGGGGGAAAACGCCACGACTCCTTGCTGCCCGGTGCGCGGCCAGGCGGCAGCACCGGCCGTCATTGTTTCGCAATAACGATGGTTCAAGAATGACATGTCAGCTCCCAAAGAACGATTGCTGGATGACAACCATGCGGGCGGAAAAAAGACAGCAAACCTTGCAGCCGGAGCCTTGCCCGCGCGCCATGCTCTCAAAAACCGGGCAGACGCTGCACGGACACCTGCCGGTTCAAAACAATTTGCCCGGGCGCGTCGCTTTCAAAGTCGCGCATTTCGACGGTCAAGTGGAACGTATCGGGGTGAATCGGACTGACGTGGATATCGACATCGAACGGTGCGGGCGGTATGCAGGCATTGTTCATGTCAAACTGGATGACCAGGTGGTCATGCCCCGCGCTGGCGACGCGCGCCGCTGGTTGCGGGGCACAGCCCTCGGCAACGACCGTCACCCGCAACAGCCGCAACAGGCGATGGAAGCGCAGTCGCAGGGAATCCGGGACGGGATGATAGGCGGGATCGGCATGCGAATAGGCGGCGATCGCCACAATATCGGTGGGGATGCCCTCATAAAGCGATGTGGGCGTCCGTCCACAACTGCACAATGCAGCCGCCGTCAGCAACAGAAGAAACCGGTGAGGCCACAACATAAAACAGCCCAAAATGAGATTACAGGAGGTTTGCCGCCAAGATAGGAAAAAGATTTGCGAAATGAAACAAAGGAATACCTTGCATTTCTCGCGGAGATTCTTATCTTCACCATCCGATTTCGCAAAAAAATCGGCTGGCGAGCATGCCGGGGGGAGCACCCTGGCAGGGCGCCTGCGCAGACAAGGAAACGCGGCAACCCAAGGAACGAAGCAATGAAGACGATCTTGGTGGTCGAGGACGAAAAGAATTTGCGTTTGCTTTATTCCCAGGAATTAAAAGCATTGGGATATCAGGTGATCGCCGCCGCCGACGGGCAGTCGGCGCGCGAACAGACACGCAACTGCAAAATTGATCTGGCCATCGTCGATATCAAGCTCAATGGTGAAAATGGACTGGACGTGCTGCGCGATTTGATGGAGGAAAACCGCGAGATGAAAGTGATCTTGAATTCTGCCTACTCCACATACATGAGCGATTTCACCAGTTGGTCGGCGGATGCCTATTTGGTCAAATCCTCGGATTTGAGCCAGCTCAAGAAGAAAGTCCGGGAGCTTACCGCCCAGGAAAACAGCCTCTATCTCATTTGAGGGCTTTCAACCAGAGACGCTCGCCCAGAGATGCCGGGGGCCAGGCGCCGCACGCCCGGCCGGTCTTCACTGCCATCCCCGCGCCCAGCTTTCTCTCCGCCCCTGATATTTCCAACACGATCGCGCAGACTTGCATACCAGTCATACAGCATTTTCCGGGCGGATGAAGTAGATCTCGTTGCGGATGATTCTGCCGGAATTTTTCCCCGGAACGGGATGTTGTCTGCGCCGGGCGAAGCACTCCAGCATCAGGGAAAGGGCCGGCAGGTTGATTGAAGTGGGCAACGATTCTTGACGCCCCCCCGCCGTCCCGGCAGGCTTGCAACCAGCCGTTTAATCCTGTGATATGCTCCTGAGCGAGGAACTGTGCCATGTCTGTTTGTCCGCGATGCCAACGAGAAATCACGACGCCGGAGGCCAGGTTCTGTCCCTACTGTGGCGCGACCATCAGCGAAGAGGGCCTGTTCGAATTCAATGCCGCCAGTGCGCCACCCTCTACTGCAGCAGAACCTCCTACTGCAATAGAACCTCCGGCCTGGTCTGCTGGCACGGCCGGACCACTGCCGCCGCCCTCCGAGGTCAAGAGATCGATCGAATGGGAAGAACGCAGCCGCGTCGGCTTTCTGCGCGGGCTGAGTCAAACCTGGAGCGACGCTTCCCTGCGGCCGACAGAGTTTTTCCGCCGCGCGCCCCGCACCGGCAACCTGGGCTCGGCGCTGCTGTTCGCCCTGCTCGTCTGGATGACTTCCGGGTTGATTGCCCTGTTTTGGCAAAGCCAAATCATGCAATCCTTCCCCATGCTGGAGCAGTTCGAGCGCGAGCTGGGGATGGAGCTGGGCCGCGGGCAATACGGCCTGTATGTTCTCCTCCTGCCGTTTTGGATGACCCTCACCATCTTTTTCGCCGCCGCCGTATTCCATGTCTGTCTTTTGCTGGTGGGCAGCGGGCAGGCCGGCTGGGAGGCAACCTTCCGTGCGCTGTGTTACAGCTTCGGGCCGCAACTGCTGGCGGTGCTGCCGGTGTGCGGCGGTTTCGTGGCCATGTTCTGGCAGCTCGGCATCCTGCTCATTGGCTGGCGGGAGTTTCACCAAAGCGCCATGCCGCGCGTGCTGCTGGCCGCCATGCTGCCGCTGTTCCTGTGCTGCGGGCTGGTCTCCTATGCCCTGTTTCGCTTTGCGGATTTCCTGTCTCACTTCAACAACACGCTCTGAAGCATGCCGCGCGCAGCACCAAAAATTCTCTGGTCGCAGGCAGGTGCCGGCGTGTTGCTGCTCCTGATCACGCTGTTGGGCTGGTGGATTGCAGGTTGGGCGGCGCCGCTCGCCGCTGCCCTGCCCCCCTGTTTGCTGCACCGCCTGCTGCACCTTCCCTGCCCGACCTGCGGCAGCACCCGCGCCCTGCTCGCCCTGGGCCGTGGCGAGATTGCCGTGGCTCTGGCAGCGAATCCGTTGCTGGGGCTGTTCGCTTTGGGCTCGCCCGCTGCCGCCGTCATGCTGCTGGTCGCGGCCGGCGCCGGTCGCGACCTGCGCCGCTTGTGGTCACCGCAAAACATCGCATCCTGGCGCCGTCTCGCGCTCGCCGCGCTGGTTCTGAATTGGATCTACCTGCTCGCCCGCGCGAGCCTGCCATAAAACCACGGAGAAGCAAACCATGCAGGTCGGACTGACCATCGGCGATTTTGACGGCAAAAAAGCCGGTGAATTGCTGGCGCTGGTGCGCCGCGTAGGGGTCAGCTTCGTCGAGCTGAATCCCACGGTGTTCAATGATCTCGAGGCCGTCATTGCCAACATGAACGGCATGGCCGCCGGCTTTCACCTGCCGCTGGTGGGAGAGCACGGCTTCGATTTCTCCTCCCTCGAGGCCAAGGAGCGCATCGATGACACCATCGCGCTGCTCAACCGCCACCGCCATGATCTCAACCTGCTCTATTGCGTGGCGCACCCACCGGAGGCCGATCCCGCCGCCGAGAACGCCGATGAGGCGCTGGAATTTCTCTATGACAATCTCCAGCGCCTGGAAATACCGGTTATTCTGGAAAACGTCGAGGCCTGGAATCACAAGGATTTTGACCGGCTGGTCGATATGAGCCGCAAGGTGCTCAAGAAAAAACTCATCGGCCTGTGCTTTGACCCGGCGCATGCCTTCCTGCGCGGCGAGGATATTTTTGCGCGCTTCAGCGCCATCGCGCAGCAGGTGGTGTGCATCCATCTTTCCGATTGCAGCCGCGGCCATGATGCCCATCTCCCGCTGGGCCGGGGCGAACTGCCCATCGCGAAATTCCTGGCACACGTCAACAAACACCACTTCGATGGCGTCATCAATCTCGAAGTCGTGCCCAAATCCATGAACGACACCCTGGCCGTGCTGGACAGCTACCTGCAGGTGTTGCGCGTCTTTCGCAAGGGCAAATTTCTCGCCACGCGGATGAAGCTGTTGCTTGGCAGGACGCAACTCGCCACCGCCCATTAAAACGGGCCGGGCACGGCACGCTGCCGGCGCCGCGCGGGGCCTCTTTCTGTCCGGGCGCAAAACAATCCGATTCTTTCGAAACCGCAAGATTTCAGAGGTGAACTTATGGCTCGCATGGTGAAATGTGTAAAGTTCGGGCGGGAAATGGTGGGACTCGACAAACCCCCGATGAAGGGACCGCTCGGTCAGCGCATCTACGAAAACGTCTCTCAGGAGGCCTGGAAGCTGTGGAAGCAGCAGATGATCATGTTGATCAATGAATATCGCCTCAACATGATGGACCCCCGGGCCCGCGAGTTTTTGGACCGGCAAACCGAGGCGTTCTTCTTTGGCGAGGGTTCCGCACTGCCGCCGGAATACACGCCGCCCCAGCAGTGAGCCGCTGCAACCGCAACGGCAACCGTGCCGGCCTCGCCTGAGGCGTTATCCCTTCTTCTTATCACCGCGGTTCCTGCTCGCGCGAAACATACCGGCTGTGCCCTCGTTCCGCCAAAAGGCTCCGCGTGCACCGGCCATCCTCTGCAATTGAACGATCAGCCCGCGGCAGGGAAACACCGGCAGCATGAGGGGATGCTGTGTCCAATGAAAACCCTTGCCGTTGCCGCGCTTTCATCCGCGTTCGAAGGCCCGCCGCACCAAATCCTCCTGCTCCAACACATGCACCTTGTGGCTGCCGGCCGCCGGGCTGCCGCTTGAAAGGCGGCCGACATACGACAAGCGGTGGCCGGCCGGCAGATGATCGCGCAGCCGCGCCTGCATGTAAATCCAGGCACCCATGTTGAACGGCTCCTCCTGCACCCAGCGCACGTCGGTGGCCTGGGGATAACGCTGCAACACCTCATCGACCGCGGCATGGGGAAACGGATAAAGCTGTTCAATGCGCACGATCGCCGCGTGCTCCAGTCGTTGCGTGCGGCGGTATTCCATCAAATCGAATGCAACCTTGCCGGTGCACAGCAACAGCAGGGCAGCCTGGCGCGGCGCCTCGGGATCATCCAGCACCGGTTGAAAGGCGCCCGCCACCAGCTCGGCTGCCGCGGCTTTGGCCCAGGGCGAGCGCAGCAGGCTTTTGGGTGTCATCACGATCAGCGGCTTGTGAATGCCGGCGTGAATCTGGCTGCGCAGCAGGTGAAAGTATTGCGCCGCCGTGCTCGGCACCGTCACCCGCATGTTGCTTTGCGCGCACAAGGTCAGAAAACGCTCGATGCGCGCGCTGGAATGCTCGGGGCCCTGGCCCTCGAAGCCGTGTGGCAGCAACAACACCAGCCGGCTCTTCTGCCCCCATTTGTATTCCCCCGAGGAGAGGAATTGATCAATGATGATCTGTGCACCATTGACGAAATCACCGAACTGTGCCTCCCACAACACCAGCGCCTCCGGCCGCATCACGGAATAGCCATACTCGAAGCCGAGCACGGCATACTCGCTGAGCAGACTGTCATAGATGATGAACGGCGCCTGCCCGGGCCGCAGGTGATTCAGCGGGGTGTATTCTGCCTCGGTGTGATAATCCACCAACACGGCGTGGCGCTGGCTGAAGGTGCCGCGTTGTGAATCCTGGCCGGAGAGGCGCACCGGCGTGCCCTCCAGCAGCAGCGAGCCGAAAGCGAACGCCTCGGCCAGACCCCACTCCACATTGTTCTCGGCGAGCATGCGGCCGCGCGCCTGTATTTGCCGGGCGAGCTTGGGATGGACGGTGAAGCCGGGCGGAAAGCGCAACAACGCCGCATTGACTTCCTCCAGAATTGCCCGCGGCACGCCGGTGGCAACCTGGCTAAGCAGAGGCGGCGAGGCGGGCCGCGGCGGCAGCGTGACTAGCTCGGGCGCCCGTTCGCGCGTTTCGCGAAATGCGGCTTCGAGTTTGCTCTGAAAATCATCGAGCATGGCCTCGGCTTCTTTGAGCGTCATCTCGCCGCGCTTGACGAGCTGTTCGGTGTAGAGTTTGCGCACGGAACGCATCTCATTGATGCGGGCATACATCAACGGCTGGGTGTAGCTCGGCTCATCGCTCTCGTTGTGGCCGTGGCGGCGATAGCACACCAAATCCACCACCACATCCTTGTTGAACGTTTGCCGGAAATCGACGGCGAGCTGAATGACGCGAATGCAGGCCTCCGGATCATTGCCGTTGACGTGAAAGATCGGTGCCTGCACCATCTTGGCGACATCGGTGGCATAGACGCTGGAGCGCGCATCCACCGGTGCGGTGGTGAAACCGATGCGGTTGTTGATGACGAGATGCACGGTGCCGCCGGTGCGATAGCCTGGCAGCGCGCTCAAATTCAAGGTTTCCGCCACCACTCCCTGTCCGGCAAAAGCCGCGTCACCGTGCAACAGCACCGGCAGGACGGTGGTGCGCTCGTTGTCGCCGCGCATGTCCTGCAGCGCGCGCGCCATGCCCTCCACCACCGGATTCACCGCCTCCAGGTGGCTGGGATTGGAGGCCAGGATGACGTTGAGGGACTGCCCGTTGGCGCCCACGTGCCGGCCGGTGGCGCCCAGATGATATTTTACATCGCCTGTGCCCTCGCGGCTGGTGGGATCGGGATTGTCGTCGAACTCGCGAAAAATCGACGCATAGGTTTTGCCGATGATGTTGACCAGCACGTTGATGCGGCCGCGATGGGCCATCCCCATCACCACGTCGGTGACGCCGTGCGCGAGCGCCCGCTCGAGCAGAAAATCCAGCATGGGAATCAGAGCCTCCGCGCCCTCCAGACTGAAGCGCTTGTGGCCAACGTACTTGGTGTGCAGGAAACGCTCGAAGGCCTCGGCAGAATTCAGCTTTGCCAGGATGCGGCGCTTGTCGGCGGCGGTGAGCCAGTCACGGCGCCGGCTGCCCTCCACGCGCTGCTGCACCCATGCCTTTTGCTCCGGCTCCTGGATGTGCATGTATTCGATGCCGATGGTATGACAATAGGCGTCGCGCAGGATGTCGAGAATTTCGCGCAACGTGGCCCGCTGCCGGCCGCCCAGGCCGTCGGTGATGAACTCCCGGTCATAGTCCCACAGGCTCAGGCGGTAGCGTGCCGGATCCAGCTCGGGATGTGACTGTGCCTCGCTGCTGAGCGGATTCAAATGGGCCAGCAGGTGGCCGCGCACGCGGTACATATTGATGAGTTGAATGACGCGCGCCTCCTTCTCGACCATGCCGTCCTCGCCCAGGCTGCCGTCGAAGGAGGGATTGCGGTCGCGTTCCAGCCGCACGGGGTGATAGGGAATGTGCAGGCTCGCGAAGATCTCATCGTAAAAGCCCTCCTCCCCCAGCAAAAGCTGATGCAGCTTCTGCAGGAACAGCCCGCTCTCCGCGCCTTGAATGATGCGATGATCATACGTGCTGGTCACCGTCATCACCTTGCTGAGGCCCAGCCGCGCGATGGTGGCGGGATCCGCCGACTGATACTCGGGCGGATACTCGATGGCGCCGGTGGCGATGATCGCCCCCTGGCGCGGCAGCAGCCGTGGCACGGAATGCACCGTGCCAATGGTGCCGGGGTTGGTGAGCGTGATGGTGGTGTCGGCGAAATCCTCCGGCCGGGCTTGATTGGCGAGCGTGCGGCGCACGATGTCGTTGTAGGCGTTGAAGAATGTGGCAAAATCCATGGTGTCCGCCGCCTTGATGTTGGGCACGAACAGTGCGCGGCTGCCGTCCTTGCGTGCCACGTCCACCGCCAGACCGAGGTTGACGTGCGGCGGCGTGACTTTGTAAAACGTGCCCTGCTGCTCGAAAAAGTAGCTCGCCATCACCGGCATCTGCTTGACCGCCTTCACGATCGCCCAGGCGATGATATGCGTAAAGCTCATCTTGGTGCCGGCGGTGTCCAGCAAATATTGATTGATGGCGCGGCGGTTCTCCTCCAACAGCTTCACTGGAATCATGCGCACCGAAGTGGCCGTGGGAATCTCCAGGCTGGCAGCCATGTTTGCCACGATCCTGGCCAGGCCGCCGCGTATCGGCACCGCGCCGGCAGGCAATTCCGGCGGGGCGGGAGCCGCCACCACGGCCGGCGCGCTGACCCTCACTGTGGCAGAGGACGCCGGCGTGTTGATCGGGCGATAATCATCAAAGAAATCGCGCCAGCTTTCTGCAACAGAGTCCGGATGCTCGGCATACTGATGATACATCTCTTCAATCAACCAGGCATTGGGGCCGAAGGCCTTGGCGCCTTCCGGTTGCGGATTGCCGTTTTGATTTGACATAAGGCTCTTATGGTTGGTTGGTGTTTTGTCGGGGAAACGAATGCGCGGAGAAGCAGGCTGTTCGTGCGGCCTGCGCCCGCGGTTGATTGAATGCCGCGAAATATACTGTGCGCCTGCCCAAGCTGCAACAGAAAACACCGCCGTTTGTCGCCTCCGCCCGGTGGAGGCAGGTGCCGCCTCGAAAAACGGGCGGCAAAAACAGCTCCAGCGGAGCGGCCAGGGCCTCCGTCAATCCCTCTCCGCACAGGTGTCCCGGCATATTGCACCCCCGAATAATTCCAGATCGAGATGGAGAAAGGCTGCCGCCCGGAGCGTCAGCGAACCACCTCGGGCATGCCGTTCTTGCAAGACTTGGGATGATGCCTTGCATTTATTCCCGGGGCCCGGCGCGCTGCTCCTTCTCTGTCCGCCGATTGCGCCGGTGGCAATCTTAGCCGTTTGTTTTTGCTGGAGGGCGAGGTTGAAGCTTTGCACTCTGCAATTCAAACCTCAACCCCGGCTGGTGCACGGTAAACGTGAATTCTGCAATCCCCGCCGCTCGTGAGCGGCTGTTCAAAAATGAATTTTTGCTGCTTCAGCAGCGACCCGCAAAGGGGCGGGGCTACAAAAATTGACGTAACAGTGCACCCGCATATCCGGCAAATCCCACGAACGCTGTGCCGGAATACCTTTGCAGCAAACGTGTCACCCAAGTGGCGCCGGTTTCAGCAACTGTAACTGTTGGGGCGCCGCATGCGCGACGATCATGCGGCAGGCCGGGAAGAGTGTCGCCGGTATGCTTGACAAGTGTGCGTGGGGACCTGCCAGACTTTGCCGGGTTATCTCTCCACCACAAGGTATGCCACACACTCTGCGGCCGGCGGTTTCAACGTCAGCGCAGCGTCCGCTTCGCCGGAGAACACCGTGCTCCACAAGCCGGTTTTGGTGTTGAACCACTGCCCTTGTATGCGGCCACGGGCTTGCGGGAGTTTGACTTTGAAACTGCCCTCGTCCGCTGCATATACGACGTATGCGACACCGGGAGTGCCGGCAAGCCAGCGGCCATTGCCCAGCCCCGCAAAGTGCGTGAATTCCCACCAGCGAATCTCATAATGACTGTCGTTGGTCCAGAAATCGCGCAAGATGGTCATCACATGGTTGGCCGTTTCCCGCGGGGCTGCCGGCAGGCTCGTCCCCGCCGTGCGCTCCTGATGGACACAAAATCCGCCCGCCATCACCGTCTGCCACACGGTGCGTCGCACGCGGTCATCATCGCGCGGGTCCGGGCCATCGAACACCGCCCGCAGCAACGGTTGCATGACATTGGGCGCTTCCGGCAAATCTGCCTGGAATTCCGTCTGCAATTTTACATAGGCGTGATTGTAGGGATCGTTGGCCGCCAACAGCGCCGCCAATGCCGGCCCCGCGTATGCGGAGGCTTCGCTCACATCGGTAATTGCCGTCACCCAAACGA
Source organism: candidate division KSB1 bacterium (assembly GCA_034506255.1). Lineage (NCBI taxonomy): Bacteria > Pseudomonadati > Candidatus Zhuqueibacterales > Candidatus Zhuqueibacteraceae > Candidatus Coneutiohabitans > Candidatus Coneutiohabitans thermophilus. The sequence continues at coordinate 448,480 of JAPDPX010000005.1, forward strand.
CGTTGCAGGCGGCGTAGCGATTGATGAGATAGCGCACAAAACGGCTCAGGTGCTCGGGTGAGGCGGCTTGCATCTCCAGCGGCCACAACGGCAGACCCGCCACCAGCCCGTGTTCGTTCAACCATGCCACCCGCTGATCGAGGTTTTGCCAGAAAGTGGGATTCAGGCGATTCCAATCATCTCCCGGAAAAGCGGACTCCAGGGGATTGTCATTGCCGTTTGCCACCACCGGCTGATAACCCATGACAAGAAAAAAATTGTAGCCCTGTGCGGCACGCGTGGCAACATACTTTTGAAAATCCTGCCGGCTCGCCAGCGCGGGTGTGCGAAAAGAGGTTTGCAGATCACCCACGAGAAAAAAGGGGGTGCCGTCAGCATACGCCAGCGTGCGCGGTGCACTGGCGGACGACAAAACGTGGCCGCGGCTGGAGACATGGGCGGCCGGCAGTGTGCCACGGCAAAGCAACTGTCCCTGCCGGCCGTGGAGTCCGGCATCGTTCGATTTCGACGTCCAGACCCATCGGCCGGCCGCAGTCGGTGCGAAACGCACGCCAAAAGTGCGGTCGCCATCCCAGAAGCCCGCCACCGTTATCGTTTTTCCCTGAGCCGGGCCGGAAACGCCGGTGAAGGTGACCGTCACTTCCGGACCATCGCGATAAGGATTCTCGCCTGCGTTTGCCGCAGTGAGATAAAGATCGTAGACCTCGTACAACGCCACGTGGGCGGCACTGTCCGGTGGCGTGGTCAGCGTGAACTCCCTGGCATCCGTCACGTGGCCCTGCACGTCCCGCGCGAGCGCGCGCAAATGGTATTTTTTGGAAGGCCCCAAATCGGTGAGTATGACCGAATGCCGGTGGCTGAAATCGCGTTCATCCGTGGTTTTGCCGCCGTATTCCATATCCAAACCGTACTCGATTTGCGCGCTGGCCGGTGCCGAGGTCTCCCACTGGATGAGTGCAGCCGTGGGCGAGAGCAATTTGCTGCTGAGGTTGCGGATCTGCGGCGGGGCTGCAGCGAGGGCCTCGGCGGTGGCCACGAGCAGCTCCGGTTGGGAATGGAGGGACTCCCGCGAATCGAACGATACCGGTTTTTCACCGGCGCCGATCAGGGCCAGATCATAGGTACCGTTGCCGGTGATCACCCCGGTGAGATCAAAAGCATGCCATTGCCCGGCTTGCACCGCGGAGAGGCGCCCGATCGGCGGCGTGGTGACCGCCGGCTTCGACAACCAGGTGACCTCCCTTTCGCTCCATGGTTGTTGCAAGAGATGCAGATTGCCACCGCTTCTGCCTGACTGCCGGCCGTGCAGCCGCAGGACCGCCGCCTTGATCTCACCGCTCACTCCGGTCACTTCGAAGCGCAGATAACTTTCCCAGCCATTGCCAGCCAGCAAATTGACGCCGCCAAAGTTGCCCTGCGCGCGCGTGACGCCAAAAATGCCCGGGGCTTCCACCGCGGCATCCGCGCCCGGTGTAAAAAGATGGAGGCCGCCGGCAGGCGTGGTGAAGGTTTGATCGGCAGACGGCACGCGGTTTCCTGATTCATCGAGCGCGATGACGCGGTAATGATAAATCTGATTGGGCGAGAGTCCGGTCAGGGTGATGGTGAAGCTGGTCGCGGGCGGCCCGAGCACCGGCGTTTGCCGGCCATACGCCGGTGTGCTGCCATACTCGACATAACCGACGGCCGGCACGTTGGTGCGCCAGCGCAGGCGCGCCGCGTTGGCATAGAGACTTTGTGTGACGGGCTCTTCCAGCATCACCGGAGCAACGCCGGCTTCCGGCAGGAACTCTTTCACCACCAGGTTGGAATAGACCGGCCCGATCATCGCCGGGTATTGATTGCCCTTGAAGCGGGTTTCGAAATCACCGCTCACCGTGCAATCGCGGCCGAGAAAAAGATAGCGCAACGCGAGCGGGCTGGCATGCGTGTGCGTGGCCGCGAGCCGGCCGTTGCGAAAATACTGCAATTGCCGCCCCTGCCAAATCACCGTGAGGTGGTAAGTCTGTTCCCGCTCCCAATCATCCCACACGATGGTGCTCTGCTCGTTGCTGTTGTCCGTGAAGGAAAGCAGCTTGACGCCGGGTTTGTAATTGAAGCCGGTGTGCAGATCCCACAGCGTCTCGAGGTTTTCGACGATGTTGTGATCCCCAAAGGGCTGGCGAAACATGCTCAGGACATGGTGGCGCTCGGCGGCGTTTTGTTCGGCCGGCTTGAAGTTGTCGAGTTGAATGGTGAGGGCACCATTTTCGACATAGCGGCCGAGATCATAAACAATCATGTCCTCCGGGCCGGTGACCTGCCAGCCCCTGCCGGTGAATTGCCCGCCGGAGCGCGCACCCAAAGTTTGGCTGTGCAGCGGATCCTCGAGCACGACTTGCTCGCGCACCGCGGCGGCGGCGGGGTATATTTTGAAATCATCGACCACCCATTCGCCGTTGACTTCGGTGTAGTCGGCTGCCAGCTCGACAAAGTATTGATCGGCGGGGGTGAGGCCGGGCAGTGCAAAAATTTCGGCGTAGGCGGTGATCCACGTTGCCCCATCGAACGAATATTCAAAGTGAATCGTCCCGGCAGTGAGGCGCAGCCGCAAATAGCACGGCCCGGCGAGCGTCACCTCTTCCGCCACTTCGCGGCCGCCGACCTCACGATTTCTGCTCCACCGCACGTAGAGTTTGACGGGCGCATTGGGTGAGGCCCGGTAGGTGTAGAAGCGATAGCTGTTGGGTTCCTGCGAGAAGCCGGTGGCAGCGTTGCTGTTGGCCGTCGGCGAAATGCCGAGCGCACCATCGCCATTGGGTTGCAGAACTTTGATCTGCACGATTTTGTTTTGCAGGGAAAATTTTTGCGCGGTGTGAATCCAGCCACTGGTGCGGCCGGTGGAGCGCAGATGCAATGCCCCGTTCTCGACGGTGGAAAGATTGCCGGCATGCCGGCCGAACACCCATTTCGCAGCGGCCGGGGGCGGCTGATTGAAATCCTCGTTGAAAACGGCATGCTGGCCGTGCAGGCTCGCGGCCGTTGCCAGCAACGTCATCGCGCCTGCTCTGAGCAAACGAAACATGCAATCACTCCTGCCTGAATTGTGCAAGCCATTTGATGGTTACTGGAGTGGGCAGTCCGCGGCAATGTGTCTCCGCATGCCGGCAGGCAGGAGTTCGCAACAAGTGTTTGCTGCCGCGCCTCCCGCGCGCCCTCAGAATGGGTGCACGAACAGCCCCGAGCGCAGCTTGGGTTCAAACCATGTCGATTTCGGCGGCATCAGCGCACCGGCGTCGGAGACCCGCAGTAATTCTTCGAGCGGGGTGGCGTGCATGCTGATGGCCATTTGCGCCGTCCCGCTGTCGACCATTTGCTGCAGTGTCGCAACACCGCGCGCCCCGCCGACAAACTCCAGGCGCGTATCCGTGCGCTGATCGTGAATGCCGAAATAAGGTGCGAGAATTTGTTCCTGCAGCCGGGTGACATCCAGTTCCGCGGTGGGTGTGGCCGAAGTGGCGGGTTTGAGCGTCAACCCATGCCAGTTGCCATTAACATACAAGCTGATCTCGCCTTTGCGCAAGGGCGAGGGCGGGGCATTGTCGGTTACCAAAAAGTCACGGCGTAATTGCTGCAGAAACTCGTGTGGTTGCCAGCCCGCCAGGCCGCGCAGCACACGATGGTAGGGCAAAATGCGAAGTTGTTCCGCGGGAAAAAGAGTGGCAGGGAAAAAATTGTATTCTTCCCCGCCGGTGTGCGCGGCATGTAGTTCACGCAGGCGCGCACAAACCCGGCTGGCACCGGCGGAGCGATGATGGCCATCCGCAATGTACAGGCGCGGCACGGCGGCAAAAGCCCGGACCAGCGCCATCGGCTGCTGCACCTGCCAAAGCGTGTGCTGCACCCCGTCTGGCGCGCGAAAATCCAGCAGCGGCGGCAGGCGGCATGCCGCCGCCACCAGCGCGTTGATCTCGTCACGGCCGCGATAGGCGATCAGCACTGCTTCCGCATGAGCCGAGAGCGCCAGCATGTGTTGCACCCGGTCTTGCTCCTTGTCCGGCCGGGTGTTTTCGTGCTTGCAGATGACGCCCCGGTCATATTCCTCCACGCTGCAACAGGCCACCACCCCGGTTTGGGCGTGTTCCGCCGTTTCTAGACGGTAAATGAACAAAACCGGGCCGGGGCTGGCATACAGCCAGCCTGCCCTGATGAAACTCGCGAAATTTTCGCGGGCACAGCGATAGACACGCTCATCATAGGGCGGGGTATTCTCCGGCAGATCGATTTCTGCGCGCACCACGCGCAGGAAGCTGCACGGGTTGCCTTGCGCCAGTTGTCGCGCCTCGGCGGCGGTGACCACATCGTAAGGCGGACAGGCGAGCCGCGCCACCAGCTCCGGCCGCGGCAGGAACATCGGGGCAGGACGAATGAGAGCCATGTTTGCGCAAACTCCTGTTGCTCAGTGTATGCCCGCAAGCGGGGAATTGGAGCGGGAAAATGGGGCTGCTCCCCGGCTGGTTGCGCCTCAATCCTGTTGCGCCACCGCCCGTTTCACCTGCTCCGCCACATATTCCACCTGTGCCCTGCCCAAAAAGGAGTGAAACGGCAGGGCCAGCGTGGTTTCATAAAGCAGCCGGGAGTTGGGGCAGGCCTCCTGCGCGGCGAACACCGGCTCGCAATGCTGGGCATAGGTGCCGATGGTGGCGTGCAGATTTTGCTTTTTCAACGCCGCCATCAAATGATCGCGCAGCTTTTCTTCCTTCACCCGGCAGACAAAAGCCTGATAGGTGTGAAAGGCGTTGGGATCGCAATATGGCGGTGTCAATTCCGCGAGGCCGGCGAGCTGCTCGCGATAAAGCGCGGCAAACTCCTGGCGGCGTTCGAGCAGGGCGGGCAGATGGCGCAATTGCTGCAGGCCGATGGCGCAGTTGATGTCACTCAGCCGGAAGTTGTAGCCCAGATGCTGGAAGCGATAACGCAGCGGTCCGCCGGCCTTGTACTTGTCCGAGGCGTCGACGCCGAGTGAGGAGATCTGCCGCACGCGTTGATAAAGCACGGCATTGTTGGTGACCACCGCGCCGCCTTCGCCGGTGGTGATGATCTTGCGGCCGTGAAACGAATAGCAGGCCAGGTCGGAGCACTCGCCCGGCACCACGCCGTCATAGCGCGCGCCAATGGCGCAGGCGGCATCCTCGATCAGTGCCAGGCCGTGAGCCTTGCACCAGGCCTGCAGCTCGCGCATCGGCGCCATCTGGCCAAAAGTGTGCACCACCATCACCGCCCGGGTGTTGGCCGTGCACAGCGCCTCGAGTTTGTCCAGGTCGAGATTGTAGGTGTCGAGGCGGACGTCAACGAAGCGGGGCCGGGCGCCGGCATGCAGCACGGCCATGCCGGAGGCGGGAAAGGAAAAATCCGCCACCAGCACCTCGTCGCCGGGACCAATCTCCAGGGCGAGCAACGAGGCGAACAGCGCCGAGGTGCAACTGTTCATCGCCACGGCATACTCGCAGTGCGACAATTCCGCCAGCTTCTTCTCGAAGCGTGCCGACTCACTGCCGCAGCCCGCCACCCAGCCGGATTGCAGCACACTCGCCACCGCCGCGTGCGTGTCCTCATCGAAATTGTGATGCACGAAACGAATGCCGTCCACGCCGGCGCGCAACACTTCCGGCCGCTGCTCCCCCAGGCCGGGCAGGGCGTAGGCGCGCTTGCAGGAGACACAGACGAACTGAAAGAGATTGCTGCCGGCAATGTGATAGTCCCGGTGCAGATGATGGCCGCAGACGCACACGTAGCCGATGATGCGCCCGGGATTCCCCACCACCAGCGCATGCGGCGGCACGTTCTTCACCACCACCGCCCCGGCACCGATCATGCAGTATTCCCCCAGACGCACGCCGCAAACGATCGTGGCATTGGCGCCAATGGAAGCGCCTTTTTCCACCACCGTCTCCACCACCCGCCAGGTGGTGTGATGCGAGCGCGGCAGCAGATCGTTGGTGAACACCGCATGCGGGCCGACGAAAACTTCGTCGTGCAGCGTCACGCCATGATAAACCGACACGCCGTTTTGAATTTTGACGCCGTCACCGACGGTGACGTAGTGATCGATGTAAACATCCTTGCCGAGCACGCAGTTTTTGCCGATTTTCGCGCCCTCGCGCACATGCACATAATGCCAGATCTTCGTGCCCTCACCGATGATGGCCTGGTCGGAAACCACGGCGGTCTCATGAATGAACACGTTTTTCCGGGTCACATTTTTTTGCATCTCTCTTCCTGCCTCGAGGAGTGGGAGGTTTCACAACCGCGGCGTCATGCCCGCCCGGCTTGTCGTATCACGCCGGAGAAATGATCACGCCTGCAAAGTTTTTTGAGCGGCGAAGACGCCGGCAGCGCAAACCATAAAAGCCCGGCGTCCTTCGCGGCTTTACGGGTCAAATTCGGTTGCAGAATGGATGCCGCGCTGTGGCAGCATGCGGGAAAAACTTTTACAACCGCGAAGATTCAGTGAGACACAGCTTTTCCCGGATTAAAGCAGATACAGGAAAAAATCGGCATCAAACAGCAGTCATCCGTGTCCCAGAGGAGAATTGCGGCCGAAGCTGCGTAACGACTTGCCCACCAGCCCAACGCAGAAAAGCCGCACGCCTGCCACACAACACCGGCATACCGTGCTTTCCGGAGACGGTGGCGCGTTGCGCGGAAGGGGGAGTCGCTGAAACGACGTGACGGTGCTGCTGCAAACCGATCTTGACCGGCGAGCGGGGGAACTGCGGTGGAGTGGGGAGCCGGTGCTTTCATCCGGCGCGCGCCCGCACGTCACGCTCCGCCTGCGGCGCATGCGTGTACCAATCCAGCGTGCGGCGCAGCCCTTCTTCGAAACTGACGGCCGGTTTGAAGCCCAGCAGTTCCTGCGCGCGGCGAATATCACCGCGGTGGCGCCGCACATCGGCCGGTCGCGCCGGCCGGTATTCAACAGGCCCCTCATAGCCAAAATAGGCGCAAATGCCGGTGATTACCTCCGCAATGCTGATCTCCCGGCCCGAGGCGAGATTGATGACCTGGCCGCGCGCTGCCGGGGTTTCGCAGGCGGCAATCAAACCGGCAACGGTGTCGGAGACGAAAAGGAAGTCGCGCGTCTGCTGGCCATCGCCATAGATTACGGGTTTCTCGCCGCGCCGCAGACGGGCCGCGGTCAGGGGAATTACCGCCTCCAGGCCGCGATCGCAATTTTGCCGCGGGCCGTAATTGTTGAAGGGCCGGATAATGGAGACCTCGGCACCGAAAGTGTGTGCAAAGCTGAGTGCCATCAAATCCGCTGCGGCTTTGCCGGCGGCATACGGCGTGGCCGGCGCATAGGGATGATTTTCATCCATCGGAAAGATTTGTGCGCTGCCATAGGCTTCCGAGGAGGAACAGTGTATCAGAGTCCGGAAAGCGCCTTTGCGCTGCAGATAAAGCAGCGTGGTCATGATCTTCACATTCACCAGGTAGGCGCCTTCCGGGTTGATGAAACTGTAAAGCAGCGCCTTGGTGGCGAGGTTAAAAACGATCTCCGTGCGATGCGTGCTGATGATATGGTCCAGCGCGGACAGATCCGCGGCATCCTCCCGGTAAAAATGAAAAGCTGGCGACTGCCGCGCCTGCGCCAAATTGTCCAGGCTGCCGAGAAAAAGATTGTCAACCGCCACCACGGTCGCCGCGCCGCCGGCGAGCAGGGCATCAACCAAATGGCTGCCAATGAAGCCGGCGCCGCCGGTCACGAGTATCGACTTTCCCTTGATGGAGCAGGTTGTTGGCATGGGTGGCAAGGAATCGGCCCTCCAGTCTGTTACAACCTGAATGTTGCATGGGGCATGTTGGCTTCACCGCCTGTGGTTGAAATCGCAGGCTCAAAGCTCAAGTCGGCTAAAACCGACTTGTCAGCCGATTGGTGGGCAACCGCCTTCAGGTGGTTTCAGCTTTGAGCCTGAACATTTATTCTCAGGCGTAAGGTGGCAAAAAGAGGATGCATAATTCAGGTACAGGAAAAATTTTTGCAGAACAGGCAAAAACTCACGCAGCAAGCAGGGCGCAGAGAGGCACCGCAAAAATTTTGAAAGCTTTCTCCGGGCGTTGCTCGCGGGGACTTTGCGCCCCGGCGTGCTTTTTGTGTTCTGTCTCCGGCTCGTCCGGGTTGGGATCAGCCGAGGAAAATTATTATGACCGCGAAGATTTTTTAGAACACGGCCTTTCGCAGATGAATGCCGATATAAAAAGTCAGTGTTGATCAGCGGTCTTCTGTGGTCCAGCCATTTCGGCCGCGGCTTGAAAGCCGGGTGGCATCATGCAGTTGAAAACCGAAACCGATTTTGGACAACTTCAAACCGGCTTTGGGCAAAAGCGGTGGGCGCGGTCGCCTTTCTTTTCCCGGCCTGCCATTCTGATTTTCTTCCCGGCCTCCGCCTCAACGATTTCACAACGGCTGGGCCGTTTCGGATTGTTCGAACACGACCTCATCCCGGCCGAAAAAATCGCGTGCGTTTTTCACTTCCGTCTCCTCCGCCACCAGGATGGTCTCCAGGCCGAGCCACCGACCATCGCCGGCGCGCACGGCGGTGTGCAGGCCGCGGCGGGGTGCGAGCGTGGCTTTCACGAGGCGCACGCGCTCGCCGCGGTAGTGCGTGAAGGCGCAGGGATAGGGCAGCGTTTGCGCCCGAATAAAATCATAAAGGCGCTGTGCCGGCCAGCGCCAGTCAATTTGGCCGTCCGCCGGGCTGCGCGGCGGGAAGTACGTGGCCCGGGATTCGTCCTGCGGCCATGACCGTGCGGTGCCCTGCAGAATGCGGGGAATATGTTCGACCACCAGACGGCCGGAGATGCGGTTGAGCCTGGCGATCATCTCTTGCACATCATCATGCGCCCCGATCGTCACGGCCTCCTGCGCGACCAGGGGGCCGGTATCGACCCGGTCTTCCAAATAAAACAGCGAGGCGCCGGTTTCCGCCTCGCCCTGAATCATCGCCCACACCAGCGGTGAACCGCCGCGATATTTGGGCAGCAGCGACCAGTGCATGCCAACCGCGCCCAGCGGCGCGAGCGCCCGCACTCTGGCAGGAATGAGATGATACCAGCCAATCACCACCAGCAACTGCGGCTGCCACTGCCGCAAGGTTTGCACAACGTCTTCATCAAACTTGCGCTGAAAGGTGAGCAGTGGAAGGTTGCAGGCTGCGGCAAGATCATGAAACGAGCGGTGCCGCAGGTTTTGGACTTTGCCCTTCGCATATGAAATTTCGAACTCGGGCGGGCCGGTCACCACGCCGGCGACCGGCAGGCCGGCGGCCAGCATTTGTGCGAGACAGTAATGCCCTGTGTCCGTGGTGCCGAAGAAAACGATGCTCATGCCGTCAGAAAGTCCTGCAACAAACCGGTGGCCAGTTGCCGCCGTCGAATGTGGGCGGCGAGGTCGAGAAAAAACGCCCGCGCGCCATAACCACCGGCCACGTGCCGGGCGAGTTGCTCCGGATCGTGCTGCAGCGGTTTGGCCGCACGATAATGCGCCGGCGTCAGGGTGTTGAGATAGAGATGAATCGGGTGAAAATTGAAAATGCAGCGGGAAGGGCCGGCGGGCAGCCACGCGGCGCTGAAGCGCGCCCCCGCTTCGACCGTCAACCAGATGTCATCCTCCCAGAACACCGGCAGCCGCAGCAAGCCGTTATGATGCACGAATGGTTTCATCCCGGCGACGCGGTAGCACAGGAGATTGCGATCATAGCGGAAGCCGCAGCGCCGGAACAAGTCCAGCAGCGGAGTGCTGCACACCATGGCATGGGTGGCAACGCCCTGGGCGCGGGGATGAAGCCGCTGCAACGCCGCAAGCCGGTGTTCGCATTCCGCCAGTGTCACCTCGCTGCAGTTGGGATGCAGGCCGATTTCCCAGCGACCCGCTTCGCGTGCGGACAACGCGGCATATGCACCGGTGACGAAGATCGTGACCGGCAAATCATGCTCCCGGAAGAGCTGCAGCGCCGCCTGCAAAACTTCCTCGTGGCACCAGTCGGTATCCAGCGTCAGGTAGATGGTTGGCAGTGATGCAAACGCTTCAGACACAGCGCACCCGCTGATCGGTTCATTCGAGTTGTGGCAGCACATGCGGCGGTGGCATGTAGTTGTTCAGCCGCAGCCGCAGCTTCTCCACCACTTTGCCGGCCCAGAAGCGGGCGCGACACCAGGGGCTGTCAAGATAGCCCTGCCAGCGTTGCGCGGTTTCCGCCAGAAAAGCTTCGCCGCTCACCGCGGCAAGAATATTGAGCAGTTGCACATGAATACGCACATAGTCGGCGGAGGTCAGCCGCCGGCTGCGGTGAAGATCGTAATGATTCCAGTAGCCCGTGTCGTAGTGCATTAAATTGGCCCGGAGGCCGGTGAGGCAGCGGACAAACAGGCCCGCCGCCGTGGCGTCGTCAAAATAGGCGGCATAATCATGCAGACCCAGCATGGCGAAGAGATGGCCGTTGAGCACCATGGAAGGCTCGACGGTCGGGTATTCTTCGAACACCGGGCTGCCATCGGGGAAACGCTGCACCACGCCGCCCTCCGCCACGGAATGATAAAACGCCCGCACCGCGCGGCGGCTGGCCGCTTCGTATTTTGCGGTATTGCACAACTGTGCCGCGCGCAGCAGCAGCGAGATGGCCTGGCCTTGTGCCAGCGCGGAAATCCACGGCTGGCGCGGGCCATAGAAGGGCAGATCAAAACGAAAGATCCACGCGCCAATGCCCTGCCGCCATTCCTCCTGATTACCGACCAGCCAGTCTGCCATGGTCTGTGCCTGCAAAGCGGCGCGCACATCGCCGTCGCGGTCAAAACGATAAAGCTGATACAGGCCGAACTGCGCGATGGTGATGGGATTGTAAACCCGGCGCTGCAGATGCCGGTAATAGACAGTGGGCACACCCGCTTCGTCGCGGTGATAATCGGAAAAATCTTCCGTGGCTTCAAAGCGGAAGGGATAGGCGAGTGCGAGCCTCGTGCCGGAAGCCGCGGTGGTTGTGCTGGAGGCGTTCATTCTAAAGCGCCAAAATAAGCGGCGACAGCTTCAAAAGCAAGCAGGAGCACCTGCGCGGATGGTGCCGCAGAGAAATCGGCGGGCGTCTGCCAATGCCACCGCGGCGGCACAGCGCCGATTGACAAATGCCCGTCGCACAATCGCATGTCCCTGCTCCCGCGGGGGTGGTGAAGCACCCGGCCGCCAGCCCGGTGCTTCACCCGATTCCCGCCACGGCGGGTTCAGCGGCGCACGGCGGTTTTCCGCTCGCGCTGCCATTCGCGACACATCTGCACCAGCAGACGCACGCCCCAGCCCGTCGCCGGCGAGGGGCAAAGCGTGGTGTTGCGTTGCTGCAGCGCCACCGCGGCAATGTCGAGATGCGCCCAGGCATAGCCATTCACAAAGGCGCTGAGAAAGGCTGCGCCATGGCTGGCGCCGGCGCCGACTTTCCTGGCGGGATAGTTGCGAATATCGGCAATCTCGCTTTCGAGATTGCGAAGATAATCGGGGTAGAGCGGCAATTCCCACACCCGCTCGCCGGTGAATGCCGCCGCCCGTTTCAGGCGGCCAGCCAGCTCCGGGTTGTTGGAGATCAGACCCGCGGCAACTTCGCCGAGTGCCGAGAAGACTGCGCCGGTGAGCGTGGCCACATCGATCACGGCGACCGGCTTGAAGCGGGCGGCATAAGCCAGCGCTTCCGCCAGAATGAGACGGCCCTCGGCATCGGTGTCCGCGACTTCGATGGTCTTGCCATTGCAGGCCGTAACCACATCGCCCGGCCGCAGAGCGTGACCGCCCGGCATGTTTTCCGCCAGGGGCAGGAGACACACCAGCGACGGCCGCTCCGGCAATTGCGCCAGACAGCAGGTGGCGGCCAATGCCACCGCCGCGCCGGACATGTCGTATTTCATTTTCTCCATCGCCTCCGCGGATTTGATCGACAGGCCGCCGCTGTCAAAGGTGATGCCCTTGCCGATGAACACGACCGTGTTGCCGTCATCGGGGGCGCGGGTTTCGAGCACGAGAAAACGAGGCGGATTGCTGCTGCCCTGCGCCACGCCCAGCAACGCGCCCATGCCCAGCTCGCGAATCATCTTTTCATCGAACACACGGCAGCTCAGGCCGGATTCGGCCGCTTTCATTTGCGCCATTTGAGCAAACATCTCGGGAGTGAGCGCATTGGCCGGCAGATTCTGCAGGTCGCGCGCAAAGTTCGTCCAGGCTGCCAGCAGCCCGCCATCTTTCACCCCGGCTTCGAGTTCGGCGTGATCGGCGGCAGAGCCGGCCACCAGCGTCAGGCTGCGCAGCGGCCGATCGTCGGCAGCCGGTTTGGATTTGTACTTGCTGAAGCAATAATTGGCCAGGAGCGCAGCTTCGCTGATGAGCTGGCCGGCCTGGCGCAAGCCAAACTGATCGGCAAGTCCGCCGGCCACCGGCACACACAATTCGGGCACGCCGAGTTTGCGACACGCGGCGACGGCGTTGGCGATCACCTGTTGCAGATGCGGTGCCGACTTGCGCTGCTCGGCTTCCCCTTCACGCCAGCCGTAACCGGCGAGCAGCAGCCGTTGCGCCGGCGCCTCTGCGGGATAAAGCCAGTGAATTTCATCCGCGCGGCCGGAAAAATCACCACTGTGGCAGCGCTGCTGCACGGCGGACAGATAACGCGAGGACGGGGGGAGATTCAACAGGCGGGGGGCTTGTGCTGCAGTGACGGGCGGCACCATCAGCAGCAAAGCCGCGCAGGGCACGGCCTCAGGGCCACTGATTTTGATTGTGATTTCCATGACTCCTCCGTTGTGATGACCATGAGATGAAAGTGCTGTTGCCAGTACGTGAGCTGTGTGGAAACCTGGCCGGTGTTTTGTCACCTTCCTTTCATGATGCTTGCGGTTTGCGCACCTGAATTTTGCATGGGTCGTGTTGCCTCACCGTCTGCGATTGGAAGTGCAAGCTCAAAGCGCAAGTTGGCCACAACCGACTTGCCACCCGCTTGGTGGGCAGCCGCCTTCAGGCAGTTTCAGCCTTGCGCCCGGGAATTTATTCTCAGGCGAAAGGTGGCAAAAAGAAGATGCCAAATTCAGGGAGTAATTGTCCTGCTTGCCCATCAGGATGGAAAGCAGCGCAGAAATCTTGTCTGCCTGCAGGCGGAAGCCTGCGCCATGGCACTTTCAAACGTCTCTGCTGTGCCATACTTCTTCTCCTGGCCGGGCACGCTCCCGAGGGCGGGCCTGTGTCCGGCAGGATTGCCGGCACCATGACGGGATGATGGTTCGCTTCCTCCGATCAGGCAATGTTGTGCTTGCGGGAGTCCTCCGGCGGACATTCTGTCACCGCTCGGGTTTCGCCTCAAAAGCGGCGGCACCCGGGAGAGACCATTGCAGCCGGAGACCCCGCGAGGATTGGACGCCCGCCACGGCAGAAGAGTTCAAGCCGGCTTTTGTTTTTTTAAATAAAAAAGGAGAAAGCTGGACCGCGCTTTCTCCTCTGCTTCCGCCTCGGAATTCGTCGCGGAGTTACATGACCGAGCGCGCCAAATCCTGGAAGGCTTCCATCCAGCGGGCCGGCGCGAGGCCGAGCTGCAGCGTGCCGAAGACGGCAATGATCAGGGCCAGACCCACCGCCGGCAGCCGTTCGAGCGCCAGCTCCTCGCCCGCACTTTCGGATTTTTGCATGAACATCACCACCACCACGCCGAGATAGTAATACAGGCTGATCATGGAGTTGATCACGCCCAGGATGACGAGCCAGAGGTGGCCGGCTTGCACCGCGGCGGAGAACACATAGAACTTGCTCATAAAGCCCGCGGTAATCGGAATACCGGCGAGCGAGAACATGAAGATCGCCATGGCCACCGCGGCAAACGGCCGGCGAAATGCCAGCCCGCGGTAGTCATTGAGATTGACCAGCTCGTTCTCGGTTTTGGAGAGGAAAGCCACCACGCCGAAGGCGCCGAGGTTCATGAAGGTGTAGCTCAGCAGATAATACAGCAGCGCGGAACTGCCCAGCTCATTGTTGGCGATGACGCCGATCAGCATATAGCCGGCATGGGCAATCGAGGAATAGGCGAGCAGCCGTTTGATGTTGTCCTGGCGCAGCGCCACAATGTTGCCGACCGTCATGGTGAGGACGGCCAGCACCCAGAAGATCTGCTGCCAGACGGCCTGGGTCATCATGCCGGTGGTCAGCACGAGGCGCAGCAGGGCGGCGAAAGCCGCGGCTTTGGAACCGGTGGCCATGAAGGCCGCAATCGGTGTGGGCGCACCCTGATAGACATCCGGCGCCCAGGTGTGAAACGGCGCCAGCGCGATCTTGAAGCCGAAGCCGACCGCCATCATCGCCAAACCGGCAGTAAGCAGGGGGGTGTCCAGCAGGTGGCGCGCCTTCACCGCTTCGGCCACGGCCGTGAGGCTGGCGCTGCCGACGCTGCCATAAATCAAGGCAATGCCGTAGAGCAGGAAGCTGCTGGCAAACGCACCCAGCAGGAAATATTTGAAGGAAGCCTCGATGCTGAACTTGTCGTTGCGCCGGAAACCGGCCAGGATGTAGAGCGAGATCGAGAGGATTTCCAGTCCCAGGAAGAGTGTGAGCAAATGCGCGCTGGCGGCCAGCAACAGCATGCCCACGGTGGCGAAGATGATCAGCATGAAAAATTCGCTCACCAGCAGCGAGGTGCTCTCCAGGGCATCGATGGACAGCAGCAGGGTGAGGCCGGCGGCAATCACGAACAGGCAGGCAAAACCATTGGCGAATTTGTCGACCACGATCATGCCATGAAACAAGACCACGGACTCGCCCCAGTTTTGCACGGCATAAAAGACCGCGATGCCGAAGCCGAACAGCACCACCGCCGCCAGGGTCTCGCGATACATGCGCGGGAACAGCATGCCGAGCAGCAACACCAGCAGCCCGACCACCACCAGGGTCAGCGTCGGCGCGAAGTGATAGACAATCTGGGAGAGTGTCAGAGTATTAGTCATCATTGGCAGAGATTAAGGCGTCTTGCAAAACCGGTGTCAAGGGAGCCCGGGCGGGTGGCGCACCGGCGGCGTCATTCCCCGGCCACGGCCGGCGGCGACGCGATGCGCCATCCCAAATCGAGCGGAGCCAGGCCGGGAGCATCGTTCACTTTGGCGGCGCGTGCGTGCACCGTGCGGATCAGCGCATCCACCGAGGTTTCCATTTTACCCAGGAACGGCTGGGCCCACACCCCGATCAGCACCATCATGGCTGTCACCGGCACCAGCACTGCGATCTCCCGCCGCGTCAGGTCGCGCAGGCGACGGTTCTCCTCCTTGTCGAGCCTGCCGAACATGACACGCTGGAACATCCACAACATGTAAACCGCGGCGAAGATCACACCGGTGGCGGCAAAGGCGGCGTAGGTTTTGTTGGTGAGAAAAGTGCCGAGCAAAACCAAAAATTCACCCACAAAGCCGTTCAAGCCGGGCAGCCCGATAGAGGCGAGCGTGGCAATCATGAAAAAGGTGGTGAACACCGGCAGCGGACGCGCCAAGCCGCCAAAGTCCGCGATTTCGCGGGTGTGGCGGCGCTCATACAGCATGCCGACGATCAGGAACAGCGCGCCGGTGGACAGGCCGTGGTTGACCATTTGAATCAGGGCGCCCTGCAAACCCTGATGGGTGAAGGTGAAGATGCCGAGCATGACGAAACCGAGGTGGCTCACCGAGGAATAGGCCACCAGCTTTTTGATGTCCGGCTGCACCATGGCCACCCAGGCGCCATAAATGATGCCGATGATCGCGAGCACGGAAAGCAGCGGTGCAAATTGCAGCGAGGCATTGGGAAAAAGCGGCAGGCAGAAACGCAGAAAGCCGTAGGTTCCCATTTTCAAGAGCACACCTGCGAGAATCACCGAGCCGGCGGTGGGCGCCTCCACGTGGGCATCGGGCAGCCAGGTGTGAAAGGGAAACATCGGCACTTTGATCGCAAACGACAGCCCGAAGGCGAGGAACAGCCAGAATTGATAATTCTCCGGGAACAGCAGCTCGCGGATCTGTACGAAATCGAAGGTGAGGGTGCCCGTCACTTTGCCATAATAGAAATAAATGAAGAGGATGGCGACCAGCATCAACAAACTGCCGACCATGGTGTAGATGAAGAACTTCACCGCGGCATAGATCCGGCGCGGGCCGCCCCAAACACCGATGATGAAATACATCGGGATCAGCATCACTTCCCAGAACACGTAAAAGAGCAGCAGATCGAGGGCGACGAACACGCCAATCATGCCCGCCTCCAGCAGCAACATGGAGACGAGATAGCCCTTGATGCTGGTCTTGATGTCATTCCAGGAGGACAGGATGACCAGCGGGGTGAGAAAGGTGGTGAGCAGGACCATCAACAGACTGATGCCATCCACGCCGAGGTGATAGGTCGCGCGCATCGCCGGAATCCACTCGCGCCGCTCTTCGAACTGAAAGGCGATGCGGCTGCTGTCGAAATTGAAAAACAGAGGCAGGCTGATCACAAACACGAGCAGGGTGACGCCGAGCGTGAAGCCGCGCATCAGGCCGGGGTGCTGCCGCGGTGTCAGACTGACGAGCACCGCGCCGGCGAGCGGCAGGAAGATCAGCAGTGACAAAATGGGCAGATTATCGAACATGAGTGAATGCTGGTACGTGCCAGAGTGAACGGTGGCGCCGCCGGGACGGCCGGACAGCAGCATGAGATTGATACAGCCCGGGGAAAACCATCATGCCCGCAAAGTTTTTTTTCAAACAGAGATTTTCACCGATGAACGCCGCAGCAGGAATCCGGCGCGAACGGTGCGCACCCGTGTCCGTAATGCCGCCGTTACGTGTGGGGACGCCGCGCAGACCTCTTGTCTGCAGGCAGAAAGCCCTGCGTTGCGCCACGCGTTGCCGTCGGATTACCCCGTGTCGAAAATTTTGCTTGCGGCTTGGGAGCCGCGTCAGGCTATTTGATCAACAAATAGCCCAATACCACAATCAGGCCGATTATGATGGAAACCGCGTAGTTTTGCACGATTCCGGTCTGCCAGCGCCGCAAGCCGGCGGCGGCCGCGGCAAACACACGCGGCAGGAAATTCACGAAGCCGTCGATCCCCCTGACATCGAAAAGTTTCCACAGGAAACCCTCCGCCAGCCGGTGCACCGGCCGCACGAACAGCGCGTCATAGATTTCATCGACGTAGTATTTGCGGCGGAGCAGAGTGTGCAGGCGGTGGAAGCGGGCCGCCATGTGGTCAGCCAGCGCCGGTTGCTGCAGATACATCCGCCGCGCCAGCAGAATGCCGGTCAGCGCCACCGCCACTGAGACCGCCATCAGCAGCAGTTCCAGGGACAGCGCGCCCGCGGCATGCGCCGGCACCGGCCGATAGCGTGTGAAGACCGGTTCGAGAAAATGCCCGATTTGATTGAACAGGTGCGGAATGCCGAGGTAGCCGCCGGCACTGGCGAGCCCGGCCAGCACCATCAAGGGCACGGTCATGAGCCGGGGGGATTCGTGCACGTGATTCATGACTTCGGGGTCAACACGCTCACTGCCGTAAAAAGCAAGATAGATCAGGCGAAACATGTAGAAGGCGGTGAGGCCGGCGGTCGCCAGAGCGATAAGATAAAACACCACTGAGCCGTGCGGGCTGCTGAATGTTTCCCACAGAATCTCGTCCTTGGAGAAGAAGCCGGAGAAACCGGGAATCCCGGCAATCGCGAGGCCGGCGATCAGAAAGGTGGCATGGGTAACCGGCAGATGCTTCTTGAGGCCGCCCATCTTCATGATGTTGGTTTCACCGCTGAGGGCGTGCATCACGCTGCCGGCGCCCAGAAAAAGCAGCGCTTTGAAGAAGGCGTGCGTGACCAGGTGAAAAATACCGGCGGCAAACGCGCCCACCCCGCAGGCGAGAAACATGTAGCCCAACTGGCTCACGGTGGAGTAGGCCAGCACTTTTTTGATGTCGGTGGCGGTGAGCGCCATGGTGCCGGCAAAGGCTGCAGTCGCCACGCCGATGACCGCCACCACCTCCAGCGCCACGGGCGATTGTACAAACAGGACGCTGCAGCGCGCCACCATGTACACCCCGGCTGTCACCATGGTGGCGGCATGAATCAGGGCAGAAACCGGTGTCGGGCCGGCCATGGCATCGGGCAGCCAGACGTACAGAGGAATCTGCGCGGACTTGCCGGTGGCGCCGAGAAAAAGCAGCAGACAAATGGCGGTCATCACACCCGGCAGCAGCGCTCCGCCGCCGGCGTTCACGCCCTTCCCCGCCAGCGTGAAAACCTGCTCGTACTGCAGCGAACCGAAAGTGGCGAAGAGCAGAAACATGGCAAGCAAAAAGCCGAAATCGCCGATGCGGTTCACGATGAAGGCCTTGCTGCCGGCCTGGGCGCAGGTCATGCCGGTGGTCTTGTCGAAGACCTGATCATAATAAAAACCGATCAGCAGATAGGAACACAGCCCGACGCCCTCCCAGCCGATGAACATCACCAGGAAGTTGTCGGCCATCACCAGCAACAGCATGGCGAAGGTAAACAGATTCAGAAACGCGAAATAGCGTCCGAAGCCGCGGTCGCCGTGCATGTAGCCGATGGAGTAAACATGAATGAGAAAGCCCACGCCGGTGACTACCAGCGCCATGGTCATCGACAGCGGGTCGATGCGAAAGCCGATGTCGATGGCGAACGCTCCGGTGCCCATCCATCGATAAAGTGACTGGGTGAGCAGGCGCGACTCCGGGGGCAGGGCGATGAGATCGAGGAAAACGAATATTGCGGTGAGAAAACTGGCGAACACCGCGCCGGCGCCGAGCAGGCCCACGCCCTTTTCGCCGAGCCGGCGGCCAAACAGGCCGTTGACGAGGAACCCCAGGAGCGGGAAGAACAGGATCAGCCAAAGATAGTTTTGCATCACCATTTCATCAGATTCAGTTCATCCACAAACACCGTCTCCCGCAGACGGAAGATGGCCACCATGAGCGCCAGGCCGACCGCGACTTCCGCCGCCGCCACCACCATCACGAAGAAGACGAAAATCTGACCTTCCAGGCTGCCATGGTGTGCTGCAAAGGCGACGAAAGTGAGATTGACGGCGTTGAGCATCAATTCGATCGACATAAAAATGACGATGGCATTGCGCCGCAGCAATACGCCGGCAACGCCAATCGCAAACAGCATCGCGCTGAGAATCAGATAATGAGCAAGGGGCATGATGTGTTCTTCCTGGCCGGCATGCGGCGTTATGTCCGCCGCGGGGCGCTGCCGAGGGCACGGCGTTCACGCGCCTCCGTCGGGAGTGTGTGAAGTTTTACAAACCCCGGTTGAACCGGGAGTGGAATGCTGCGGAACCGGTGTGAATGTTGGTCTGTCCAAAAAGATTGCGTCCTCGGCCGAGCCGGTGTCGCTCGAGGCCGTCATGAAGACGCCGGATATTTGGAGGCAATCGCCAGGCCGTTGCAGGAGCATGTTCTCCGAAGTCAGTGATTGGGAACGAGCACTAATGCAACTTGCGCTTGGCCAGCACCACTGCACCGACCATGGCGACGAGCAGCAGCACCGAAGCGACCTCGAACGGCAGCAAATAGGTGGTAAACAAGGCCCGTCCAATATCGGCTGTGCTGCCACTGACATTGCTTTGCAAACCGACGTGGGCATCTCTTCCGCCAGCACCAGTGCCGGACAGGAAATAGGTCGCACCGATCAGCGCGCTCACTTCCAGCAACAGTGTCAGCACCAGGGCGGCGCCGAGAAAACGCCGCCGGATTTTGCCAGCCTCGCGCACCGGATCCCGTTTCAAATTGAGCAGCATGATGACGAAGAGAAACAGCACCATGATCGCGCCGGCATAGACGATGATGTGCACCGCCGCCACAAACGGCGCGTTCAGCAGGACAAAGAAGCCCGCCAGGGAAAACAGGGTCAGAATTAAAAAAATGGCGCTGTACACCGGGTTGCGATGCAACACCATCGCCACCGCCGAGGCCACCGCCAGGATTGCAAACGTATAGAAGAGAATCGGCTGCACAATGATGATCAGATTATTTGAACGGGGGACTGCTTCCTCAGAACTCGGGGGCTTGTTCGGGGAGTCGGAAACGGGTGTTGGTTGATCATGAACGGCCTACAAGACCAGCACGATAATCAAATCATTTGGCACAAGAGTCTTCGGCTCCCACAGCCAACATCGGCACTGCATCAGGTTGCGGCAACAGCAATATTCGCAGAGATTTATTTAAAACGTCTGGCAATATAAACTCTTTGCCTAAAAAGTCAAGGGGATTTTCCCGCGTGCCGCCCACCACAACAGCGCCGCAGCGAGGAGGAGTGTCAGCAGGGGTGTGGTATAGCGGCGCCAAGCGGCGTGCTGCAGCGCCAGAGCGCGGATGCGGGCGCCACTCCAGGAGAACAGCAGCAAGGCCGGGAAAAGCCACAGGCTTGTGCTCAGCGCCAGCAGCAGGCAGAACACACTCCAAATGATCCATTTTTCGGCGAAGGTGAAACCGCGCGGGCCGTCAGCCGGCGAGGTGGTGGGCATGGCAGCCGCCTCGTTCAGGCCATGAAGTTGATGAGATCATATTTGGTGATGATGCCGACGAGCTGGCCCTGCTCCTGCACCAGGATGCCGGGATAGCCGCGCGCCAGCAAGTACCTGGCGTGTTCGAGCGAGTCATCATGATGCACCACCGGCAAACTGGCGTCCATCACGCAGCGCACGCGCTCCTCCAGCAGCGCCGCTTCCTCCAGCACGCGGCTGAGCAGCGTGCTTTCGTCCAGGCTGCCGATGCTTCTGCCGGCCTCGATAACGGGCATCTGCGAAACATTGTGTTCTTCCATGAGCTGCAGCGCTTCGCGCACGGTCACTTCCGGCGGCACACTCAACAGCGCCGGCAGATTGCGGCTCTTGGAATCCAACAGGTGATGCACCAGTGCCTTGTCGAAATCGAAGAAGCGGTTTTCTTTCATCCATTCATCGGAATAAAACTTCGAGAGATAGTACAGTCCGGTGTCCGGGAAGATGGTGACCACCAATTGATCGGCGGCCAGCTCCTGTGCCAGGCGCACGGCCACCACCGCCGCGCTGCCGGATGAGCCGCCCACCAGCAGGCCTTCTTCGCGCGCCAGCCGCCGCGCCATCAGAAAGGACTCCTTGTCCCCCACCGGCAGGATTTCATCGAGGTAGTCAAAATTCAAAGTGGCGGGAATCGAATCCTTGCCGATGCCTTCCACGAGGTAGGGCTGGCTGGTGGAAAGCTGGCGGGAGTAGAAATAGTCGCGCAGAATCGAGCCGACCGGATCCACCCCCACGATCTTAATGTTCGGATTTTTTTCCTTGAGGAACCGGCCGACGCCGGAGATGGTGCCGCCGCTGCCGATGCCACAGACGAACACGCTCACTTTGCCGTTGCTTTGCTCCCAAATTTCCGGGCCGGTGGTGGCATAATGCGCCTCGGGGTTTTCAGGATTGGCGTAGTGATTGGCGAACAGGGCGCTCGGAGTTTCTTTGGCAATTTTTTCCGCCACGGCAAACGTGCTTTCCGGGGAATGGGCGGGCACGGCGGTCGGACAGACGATCACTTCCGCGCCAAAGGCCTTGAGCATGCGGATTTTTTCCTGGCTGGTCTTGTCCGGCACGGTGAAGATGGCGCGATAGCCGCGCGCGGCGGCCAGCATTGCCAAACCGCCGCCGGCATTGCCATTGGTGGCTTCGACGATGGTGCCGCCCGGCTTGAGTTTGCCGGTTTTTTCCGCATTTTCCAGTATCCGCAACGCCGTGCGGTCATTGCTGCTGCCGCCGGGATTGAGATATTCGATCTTTGCATAGACTTTGCACTTGAGCCCCGCGGTTACGCGTTGCAAGCGCACCAGTGGCGTCTGCCCGATGGCCTCGGTAATGCTGTTGTAAACGTTCACGGCAAAACTCCCGGTTTCAGTGCACACCAAAAACGAAGGCGCAATATACACAACGGCAGAAAATAAAAAAAGCCGCCACAGTAAAAAAACTGGGACGGCCCTGGGCGGGAGCGCGGCCTGGGGGACCCGCTCAATCACTCCGTTCGATCAAAAGATCGATCAGCGAGAGCAGCACCCGCCGGGCGCTTTCGCTGTCGTCGACGTCACAGAAGGTGAAGCGCCCGTCCGGCGTCAGGGTGATGCCGCCGTTGCGAAACAATTCGGAATCCGGCATGCTTTCCTTGTCGAGATGCGCCGCCACCACCACCGCCGTGCGGAAGTGCGTGGTGAGTTGGTCAATCACCGGCTTGACCAGCTCGAAGGAGGCCAAATCCTGCCAGGAGAAAAGGACGATGCCTCCCAGTATTTTGGCGCCAAGCAAATCCCAGGCGAGCGGCCCGGCCTCCGGATGGAGGGTGATGCCGTAGAGATGCAACAGGAGCTGGTTGTTGATGGTGAGCCGCCCGAAGCTGAAGTCGGGAGTAGTCAGGGCCAACTCATCCGAGAGGGCGGCGAGAAAACGCTGCTTTTCGTTGGCGTTGGCTCCAATGACGACGATTTCACCGATGCGCATGGGTTTCCTGAAATGAGTGGCACACCTGCCTCCGGCAGGATTAGTGCGACAATTTTGCGCGAATCATGAGCAGCTCGCTTTTGTTGAGATAAAGCTTGCGCACCAGGCCGTTGCGGCGGTCATACTGCCGGCGTCCCGCCTGCTGGCGGCGGTCGGCACGCCGCCGTTCATGTGGCACCGTGGCGTTCGCCACCGGCTTGACGATGGCCTTGAACAGCGCGTCCACCGGGGAGGCGCTGCGGGTTTGTCCCTCGTCTTGCAAGCGTTTGAGCCATTGCGTTGATTCGCCGTTTTGGCTGGCGCTGGGCACCTGCACGGCTTGAATCGCGCCGCGCTCAAAGAGCTTTTTGCAAACCGTGAGCGTGCGCAAGTCGTCGGCAGAGTTTTCCTCCACCAGGTCCAGCAGGCGTTTGGCCACGCCGTTTTCCAGCAGCTTGAACAAGGCCTGCTCTTCTTCGTTGGCAGCCGGGGCGGGAGAGGGTGCCAGCATGACCTGGGTGTGCAGTGGCGGCAGTTGCGCGGTCAATTGCCGCCAGCGGTGCTGCCGGGTCAGGCCTTCGGAAATCAAATCGCGATTGGCAATGGTGAGCATGCGGGTGCGCTCATGCGGCCGCAGCTCGACCTGAAAGGTGCCCTCGCTCCAGGTGAACATGCGCAGCAGCGCCCGGCGTGCCTCCAGGCCACCCAGCTCGGCGTCTATCACCTGGCCTTCGGTGACAAAGACCTGGCCCTCTTTTTCGTGGGCGCGCAATTTCAGCACACAGGTTTTCTTGCCGACTTCGATGGTTTGCAGCAAGTCCACCAGATTCATCTCACTCAAGTGGCCATTGAAGCCGCGCCAGCGCGGCTGCGAGGAGGCCGAGAGCAGCTCAATTTCCTTGATGAGATTGTCGATGCGCACCACGGCCTCGTCGATGTCGAGCGGCTTTTGCAGATAATCGTCGATCGGCAGCTTCAAAATGCCGACCCGCTCTTCGACGGTGCGCAGTTTGCCGATCATCACGAAGAGCAACGCCCGGGTTGCCGGCCGGTTGCGCACCTCCTGCAGCAAATGGGGGCCGTCCATCACCGGCATGCGCACCTCCGAGATCAGCAGGTTGGGCTTGAAGCTGGCGATCAATTCCAGAGTCTGTGCCGAGCTCTCCGCCATGCGCACATCATAGCCGGTGGCCACCAGGGCCTTGCGCAGATCCGCCACTTCGCGCGGCTCTTTCTCGTTGATCAATATTCTTTTTCGATCCATGGTGACATGCGTGCATCCATCCGGTACAGCCGCGTTTCCTGCGGCTGCGCAATTCCAAAAACGCTTTACATGCTGCAGCAGGAACTGCGGTGGGGGCGAGACTTCGGGGCGGTGCCTGCGCTCACCGTTCACTCCCGGGGCGAACGCAGGTCAGGCTGCGGATGGCGACGGATATGGCAAAAGGCGTCATCACGCGAAACCGGATGCTACCAGCGCGTGAGATTGGCGTCGCTTGCCAGGCCTTCCAGGAACGCCGCCACCGTGGCTGCATCGGAAGGGTTACAGTCAAGCAGGTAGTCGGACGGCTCCGCATTCACCAAATCCCGCACGGTCGCGGTTGCCGGGCTTTGCTGGCCATTTTCCCTCAGAACAGCAATGCCAAACGGGAGTCGATAACCACTTTTCAACACCTTCAGCAGATAGCCGAAATAACTCAAATCGTCGCGACGATTCGCCTGCAGCAGCAAAATATAGCCCACCAAATCGCGTGCCACCGCTTGCAAAAGCTGGGTGAATTGCTGCTCCATCGAGACGCCGATCACTTCGAGCGGCGCGCCATTCTCCAAGATGCGCTCGCCGATTTCCAGATGCCGAAACGTGGGGTTTTCAATCTTGCGCACACTTGCCTGCGGGCCGAGCAAATGCCCCACCATTGCCGAAAGAGAGCCGGAGGCATGGCCGATCACCACCAGCCTGGGTTTGGCGATACCGCGTGCAGCACACAAACGCATCAGTGCCTGTGTGATGCGGTGGACAGACGCTTCCTCGCCCGCCGCCGGCGCGGGTGCAGAAGACGGCGCGGGCGATGTGACGGTTGAAGGCGTTGCTGCCGTCACGGGCGCAGTGACGCCGGCTTTTGTGGCTGATGTCGCTTGCGGTTTGGCCGGCAGTTCGGGAGCTGTTTGCGGTCCGGCTGCCGGCAGCGGAGCAGAAGCCGTAATTGGCGCACTCGGGCTGGCGGCCAACGGCTGGTGAGGCTCAGGTGTTGTGTCATCCGCCGCAACGGATGGTGGCAGGAATTCCGCTCCCGGTTGCGTCCGGAGTTGTGAAACCGGTAACTCTGCCGGCGGTGCACTCTCGCTCTGAAACTCGTCGCGCAGGAAAGCAGACACCTCCGTCGGTTGCGACATGATTTGATCGAGATCAACCGGTTGCATTTCGGGTTCTCCCCCGCCGACTACTTCCTTCCCGATGATTGCCGGCGGCCGCGACTCCCGCATCCGCGTATCCGGCTCGCCTGCTGCCGTGCGGCCCTGCCCGGCCGCCGCGGGTTCCTCGCCCTGCTCTTCCTGAATCTCGATCATGGCATTGTCGCTGCCGTTGCCGGCGTGCGGCGCTCCCCAAATTTCATCCGCGTGCTCATGCCAAAAGCTCGGTAAACTCGACAGTTCCGAATCATCAGTGAGATCGATGTCTTCTTCCGGCGGCGCACTCTCGGGTTCGGGGAATTTGAAGCTCTGGGTCTCGCCGGCCTCTACAGGCGGAACATGCGAGACTTCCGCCGGCTCCTCCGGTTCCTGCCCGGGCGCAAACTTGTTCTCTTCCGCTGCAGGCGCAACGGGCGGCGGCGGTTCGGGTTGCCGGGGCAGCGGCGCCGGCCGGACCGGGGTGGGCGATGTTGGCTCTGGCGCCGGCTTGGGGGTTGCCTTTTCGCCGCGCACGGCCGTGACCCGAAAGCTGGTGGGGGGCTGCGGCTCAACGGCAAGACGCTGCAAAATGGGCGGCTCCGCAAGATTGGCCGAGAGATCGCGCTCTTCGTCTTCAGAGGTGAGGGTGCTTTTCGCGGGCTTGATGAAGCCTTGTTGATAGAGCTTCACCAGCCGCTCGAGAGTTTTGATGTCGTCGTAGGTGCTCTCGTCGATGATCTGCAGAATATCCCGGCGGCCGTCGATCAGGCTGATGAAGCGGGCCACCTCGGTGGTCAGCTCGCGCTTCTGCAGAATGGCGCGGAAGGTTTCGGTGATGACGAAGGTGGTTTCCGGCGAGGGCAGGAGCTTGAACAGCCGCTCGCGCTCTTCCATGCGTTTGAAGCCCTGCAGCAGCAGGCCGAGATTGCTGACCGAGATTTCATCGGGCACCACGATGTCTTTGAACACCATGGTGAAGTGACCGCGCTTCCAGGGCAGCATTTGATAGACGGCCTTTTCAGCCTTGAGATTGCCGAGCGAGGCATTGACCACGGCGCCGTCACGAAAATAAATTTCCCCGCTGCGGTTGTTTTCATTGTGCAGGGTGAGCACGCCGGTCTTGCGCTCGACGCCGAAGCTTTCGATCAGGTCCACCGGGCTGAATTCTTCCAGCCGGCCGACCAGTTTTTTGGCGGGTTCGGCTTCTTCCTCTTTGATGCGCTCCATGCGCCGCAGGATCATGCGAATGCGGGCCAGCACCTCCTTGATGTGCAGGGGCTTGATCATGTAGTCTTTCACGCCGCCACGCAAGCTGCGCACACGATCCTGCAATTCCCGGCGGTTGGTGAGAAACATCAGCGGGATGGAGGAAGTCACCGGGTCGGCTTTGAGTTTTTCCAATAATTGAAAGCCGTCGAGCTTGGGCAGGTTGACTTCGGAGAGGATGAGATCCGGCACGCTGGAGGAAATTTTCTGCCAGGCTTGCAGACCGTCGGACGCAACAATCACCTCGAAGCCCGCCGCCTCGAGGTTTTCGCGCAGGATCTGAAGATTCTTGGGGTCACCGTCCGCAACAAGAATGGTTGGATTATCCATGAAGCGCACCACTGGTTCGCCTTGGGGGAATTCTGAGCCTCATGCGGTTCACCCGCGCGGCGCGACCGCGCGGAGAACAGGATCTGATCAAAGAAGTCCGCCACGTGTTGAGTTTGACCTGCCGCAACCCGCTTTTTGCGGTTGCCGCCGGTCGTTTGGGTATGAGGTCCGAATGGTGTCACCGCTGCTGGCGCTCCGTGGCGCCGGTGCCCCACCCAGCCAAATTCTTGGTTGCCGAACGCCAGCGCTTGCTCGAGGCGCAACACTATTCAAAATCATCATTTGAGATGATCGAAAAAGCGTTCGAATATACTGGAAATCGGCACCCCTGTCAAGTTTTTTTCTGGTGATGAAAGGATGGCCTGCAAGCCCGGGAAGGAATGATGGCCCGCGGCCCGGCAGGCGCGATGGCATGCACGGGATGAAATGCGGAAAGGAGCCCAAGTGCACCTGTGACGGTTCACCGGAAGGCGAGCAAGGACCCGGGCCGCCGGGCCCGGGTCCGGAATGTCCGCGAGTTATTCGACCGGTTCGGCCAGCTTGCGAGCCATCTGCACGACCTGGGGAGAGATCGGCCGGCGCAATTCGGCCTCCAGTATGCGGTAATAGGTCTGCAGCGCACGAATGCGGCGCCGGCAACGCTCGCAAGTCAAAAAATGCTCCTCGAACGTGTCGTACAAGTCACGGTTGTAGGAGGCATTGAGGAGTACGAATTCCAGCGACTCGGCGTCCAGGCACGCTTCCCTGATCGCCCCGCGCAGACAGGGGATCCTGTTCCACTGGCAATGATCGTTTTTCTTCATGTTTCCGTTGTGAAGATTCGCCTTTCCCTGCGCTTGCCGTCCTGACACAAGAAAAGGGGGGTTCGGGTTTTGTCCATCGGCGCGGCGACCGACTGTCTCACTCGCGAACGCCGATCTTTCAATTTCGTACTCTCTCTATACTGACAAAAGCCCTTATTCACGGAAAAACTATTTCCGCACGATTGCCGAAAAATGGCAGGACACCGTCCGCTTGTGAAGCAAGAGCTTACAGCAGTTCCTTCAAATACTCTCGGAACCATTTCTTGGTCAATTTGCCCAAGTACTCGAAGATCGTCCGCTCTTCCTGACGATAGCGCCGCTGCGTGAGATCCGGCATGTATTTGCGCAAATGGCGGAAGTAGGACTCGATCTTCTTGCTGTGGGTAATATCCTCGAGCACATCCGCCAGTGTGCGATAGTAAATCTCACCCTTTTCCTCGGAAATCTTGGCACTGGCGACGTATTGGTTCTGTATCTTGTGGCGAACGCGCTGCAACACCTTCTGTTTAGCTTGTTCAATTTCCTTCAACCGCACATAGTCCAGGGGTGACAGGTCATCAATCTGCGCGATGAGCCGATTGCGCACCACTTCCAGGTTGGTGTGGCGAATGAGACGCGCCACCACATCGGTGGGCAGGAAATTCTGATAGCGCTCATCCGTTGTCACCACCGACAACATTTTGCGAATGGTGGTGGAGACGTGATCTTTGGGGGTGTAGAGATCGAGGTATTGGTTTTTCAAGGCCTTCTCCGGAATGCTGGGCTTGGCTTTGCGCAGATACTGCAGATCTTCCTTGGTGAAATTGGCAACCGTCGCCACGGGCTCCGCCTGGGCTTCACCCGCGCTGATGCTGGTTGCCGAAGCAGCGTGGCGGCCGCTGCGGGCACGCTTCAGGAAAATGTATTCGCGGCCCATTTCGCGAAACGTCCCCAGGTCGCTCGCGTTCTTGACGGCCACGCGTATGTTGCGAATGATCTTGGCACCTTCCGGATCACGCTCTTTGAAGATGCGCGACAACTCCTGCTTGGTCTTCTTGATCACCAATCGTCGCAGCATGATCAGCAACTCGACGTCGTTGGGATTCTCCTGGGCATCGAGATAGGGACCGAAGTAACGGCGCAACTGCACAAATTCATTGTTCTCGTTGCGCATGAACAAGCCCGCCACGCAATCAATTGCAAGATCATCAAGCTCGCCGCTCTTGCGCCGGCGTTCCCACCGAATGTGCTTGCCGATCACCTCTTGATACTTCAAGTAGCTCAGCGAAATCTTCTGGACGAGATTGATGAATTCGACCAGCTCCCCTTGGGAGTATCCACCTCTCACAATCCTCGGGATTAGGTAGGAAAGTTTTTTGGAGTCCATCTGATGCGTCTCAAAGTTGCGTGAACAGTGCCAGTGGATTTGCCCAAAGACCGTCTCCGACGGCCTTCGATGATTTGATCGCAATGCGCTCCATTTTAGCAAACGTTATGCCTATAAGACAGCCGTCCGGCTTGCCAGTTCCCACGATTAAACAAGCAGTTGTCCCGCCAGCCTGTCACGCCGGCCCCGTCAAACAACAGCCCTTCACAGGCCGCATGTTTCCCCCTGATACAATGTTTCCCGCTGAGACTCAGCCAGGTCGAACAGTCAATTTGCCGCCTCACGCTCATGCCGCAGTTCACTGCGAGCAGCATTTGCCGCCTGACGGAGACATGCGCTGGGATGTGGCAATGCCGCAGGAACGCTGCCGCAATGAAATCAGCCGGCAGGCACTGTAGTACTGTAGTATTGTCATAATAAGGCCGGAGCGCAGGCTGTCGGCCCAATGGCACCAATTTTTCAAACAAAGCAAAAAACTCTCACACAAATATGCATTGTTACGTTAATCTTGTAGCCACGACCCCTTGCGGGTCGCTGCTGAAGTGGCAAAAATTCTTTGAACAGTCGCCCGCGAGGGGCGTGGGACTACAGAATTCACGTTTACAGTGCAATAGTTTTTCTGCAGCAATGGCAACAAGTCTCAGCACCGCAAAAATCACACAGGCCACCAGGTCTTCCCTCGTGCTCCTGGTGGGTTGCATGGTTCAAAAATCTTCGCGGTGACAGTGCAGTCCCTTTTTTGATCTATCACGGCTTGGCCGAGGCATTCCTGCAGAGCGCATCCGCAGGATCACAAGATAAAGCCACGGTCAAATCGTGGCGGAACGATTGTGCTTTGCGAAACCCTGCGGCCTCGCGGCCTTGCGTGTTTTGGCTTTTGGATTTTATCGCTTCGCAAAAGTTGGCAGCATTGGACAAGAGGTCTGCACAACATTTTCATCCGGATGGATGCTGCGCACGGCATGGCAAGTTGCTCCAAAAATCATCGCGACGGCGTGGATTCTTTGAGCACGGCGATGCAAAAACACCTGCATATCCTGAATTTTGCACCCAGATTGATCCCTTCCGCGAGAAACGCCACTTTGATCGCGATGCCCAACCACCCAAGGGGTGGTGTATAAAAAAATTTTGCAGGCAAACGGGCTGTTAACTCCAATAAGGCGGCACTTCACACAAGCCATTTTTTCCGGGCAACGGAAAATTCAGGCAACACAACAGTGATTCCGCCCTCAGTGTCAGGATCAAACACAAACACTCCGCCCACGAAAGCAGAAATCCCACGGGAAAAGCCATTTCGTGGGAGTTCATTTTCGTGGGAGAGAAGCCGTACTGCCTTTGGCAAATGGGCGAATTTTCGAAGTCAGGACCGCTCGACATTCGAAAAAAGTCTTGCCTGACTTCGAACGGAGTAACAGTTGGCGCTTTGTGAACACGGCATTTCTTCCGGTGAACAGCAAGCCGGTATGCGAAATTCACATATATAATGAAGCCTCGTATCCTCGCTTTGGGAGTGAGCTCGCAAAGCCGGCAGCACTGGAGAATTCATCCGGGAAAGCGATCAGGCCGCGAAAGTTTTGCAGCGCAGGCCTCCTGCCCGGTTGGTTGGCAGAAAGGGCATCTGCGTCGCCAATTGTCTGTCCCGAAACAATACCGCCCGGGCGGTCTCTCTGGTTCTGTACGGACAAGAGTAGGGGTGTGATCTGCGCGAAGGAGATGGCTGTGGCGAGGTTTTACAGGCAGCCTCGCGCGTGCGCTTCAGGGATGCAGCGTGGTGGTGTGTGTGCGGCCGTCCCGCCAATATTCGCACGGCAACGGCGCCTGGGATGTCTCATGACGGGCCAGTGCAGTAAGGAAATCTGCAACGGTGCGCACCGGCTGCTGATCGATTCGTCGCAAGATGTCGCCGGCCGTGAGCCCGCCGCGTTCCGCCGGGCTGCCGGCCGTGACATCGGCAATCAAAATGCCCTCACGTTCGCCAAAAAAGTCAGCGAGCGCCGGCGTCAATTCCTGCACCGACAGGCCCCATTTTTCCGCAGCGGGATGCGAGATGGCCACGCCGGTGTCCTCCTCCTCTTCCTCTTCGAGCTGGTGATCGAGCAGCAGATCCGCCATGGCATAAACCGGTGCCCCAACACGCAGCGAGAGTGCAATGGCATCGCTGGGGCGGGCATCGATGCGGTGCGTCTTGCCGCCGCTCTGCAGCACGATCTCGGCAAAGTATGTTCCCTCCTTCAAGTCGGTGATGGTGATGCGCTCCACCCGAATGGCGAGGGACTTGAAGATGTTGGCCATCAAATCATGGGTCATGGGCCGCGGCGTGGTAACATGCTGATGGCCGAGATGAATGGCGAGCGCCTGATCGCCACCCACCGACAGCGGCAGAATGCGAGCGCCCTGCTCCTCCTGCAGAATCAGAATCATCTCGCCAGATTCCATGCTGCCCCGAATCGACTTGACTTTCATCAGGACAGCCTGGCGTTGCTCGTGCGGGGTGCAAAAGCTGTACAACAGCAGCAAAGCCACCCCCGCACCCGCACCTAGAACTCGCAACGAAGATTTCATGATTTGACCTCAGGTGTGACCGACGACGGCGCAATATCTCGAAAATGAACATGGGAGTCAACAGGATTTTCCCGGCGCCGGCATTGCGGAGAAACGCCGGCAGAATTTGCCTGCAAACGCTTTGACTTTCTCTCGCTGCCTGTTTATATTGCGCCCGCCTTTTGTTGAGAAATCGCCAGCGCCAGCCTGACTCTCCGGAGCGGCGGTCCGCAGGCTGCCGGGGCCGTCCCCGCGCCGGAGGCGGCGCATTCATGCCCTGAGTTCGGTTCATTCACATGACCGCATCGCTTCCCTTCATCAAATATTCTGCCACCGGCAACGATTTCATCCTGATCGACAATCGCGCCTCCCGGCTGCAGCCGCCGGAGCAGGAATTGTTTCAACGGATGTGCCGGCGCCACACCGGCATCGGTGCCGACGGCATTCTATTGCTGGAAAATCCCCGCCTGCCGGATTGCGCTTTTACCATGCGCTACTTCAACCGCGACGGCCGCGAATCCGAAATGTGCGGCAATGGGGCGCGCGCCTGTGCTTATCACGCCTGTCGGCATGGCCTTGCCCCGGCCGATCTGCAATTCGAGGTCAGCGGCGCCCGCTATCGCGCCACGGTGGAGGGCGAACGGGTGCATTTGCACATGCCGGCGCCGCGCGATCTCCGCCTGCAGGTCGGCGCGCTGGCCGGCATGGCGGGCGTGGCACGGGCACAGTGTCACGAGGGCGGGTTCGTCAATACCGGCGTGCCCCATTACGTCGTGTTCGTCGCACAGGTCGATCAGATCCCCGTGCACGAGTGGGGTCCGGTGTTGCGCCACCATCCGCTGTTTGCGCCGGCGGGCACCAATGTCAATTTCGTGGAAGTGTGCGCGCCCAATCAACTCAGGCTGCGCACCTATGAGCGGGGCGTGGAAGAGGAAACCCTGGCCTGTGGAACCGGCGCCGTGGCTGCCGCGTGGCTTGCCCATCGCGTGCGCGGCGCCACCCTTCCGGTCACATTGCAGGTGCGCGGCGGCGAGCTCGAGGTTGATTTCGAACCGGGGACGCACCGCCCGCGGTTGACCGGCCGGGTGGAAATGGTTTTCGCGGGCGAGTTCATCCGATGAATCTCAAACTCACCCTCAGGCAACGGACGCTGCTCGGCGCCGGCCTGGGCTTGCTGGCCGCCAGCGTGATTTTCATGCTCGGCCATCTGCTGCCGTTCACCGCCCGCATCTTGCAACGCTTCGAGGCCGAGACCCTCGACCTGCGCTATCTCGCCCGCATCCAGCATTTGCAGGAGCGGCGCCGGGGGGCGCCCCTGGAGGAGGTGGTGATCATTGACATCGATGAGCGCAGTCAGGAGAAGCTCGGCAATTTCGCGCGATGGCCGCGCAGCCATCACGCCCGCATATTGGAATATCTGCATGCCGAGGGCGCGGCGGTGGTGTGCTTCGATATTCTCTTTCTCAATCACAATCCGGCGGAGGCTGCGGCGGACAGCATTTTTGCGGCAAAGGTGCAGCAGGCGGCCAATGTGGTCAATGCCGTGATGTTCACCGCCGCGGACGTGGATCGTTTCCGCTATCCCATGCGCGAGCCGCCGGCAGCGTTCGCGGCGGAGCGCTTCGCACTCGCGCTGCCCGCCGACGCCCGGCAAAATTTCCCGCAGCAGAACCGCCTTGAAGGAGAGTGGTTCACGCTTTACAACAACAGCGCGCGCCTGGGGTTTGCCAATTTTCTTCCCGAAGACGACGACACCATACGCCGCATGCCGCTGTTCATGAATTTCGCCGGACGAACTTTTCCCTCTCTGCCGCTCGCGGTGGTAATGCAAGTGACCGGTACAGCCCGCGATCAGGTGCGCGTGCTCCCCGGCCGCGAGGTGCGGCTGGCCGCCGGCTTGCGCATCCCCATCGACGAAAAGGGGCGCATGCTGATCAACTATGCCGGCGGTTTCGGCAGCTTTCGCTACGTGCCCTATGTCGACGTGCTGGAACGGCGCCTGCCTGCCGGTTTCTTCACCGGCAAAATCGTGTTGATCGGCACCTCGGCACCCGGCTTGTACGATTTGCGCGTCGTCCCTTTTCAGGCGGATTTTCCCGGCGTGGAAATTCACGCCAATATCATCCACAACATTCTGACGCAGGACTTTCTCGCCGAGCAGTCTCTGCCCGCGCGGCTGCTCACCCTCGCCATCGTCGGCGTGCTGGCAGGGGTGATCGCCCTCCTGCTCAATCCCTGGATGAGCATCCTGTTCACGCTGGCGTGCGGCTGTGCCTATGCCTGGTTCAGCTTCTGGGCCTTCGTGCTGCGCCAGAGCTGGTTCATCTTGGTGGAGCCGGTGCAGGTGATGGTGCTGGCGCTGCTGCTTGCGATGATCTTCCGCTACCGCAACGAGGAGCGCGAGAAAAAGCTGATCTACGGCATGTTCGGCAATTACCTCTCCGACATCTTCGTGCGGGAGATGCTGCGCCATCCGGAGCGCCTGCGGCTGGGCGGCGAGCACAAACAGGCCACAGCCTTTTTCTCGGACATCAAGGACTTCACCGCCATTTCGGAAAAGCTCGTGCCCGAGGCGCTGATCCGGCAGTTGAATGAATATCTCTCCGCCATGACCGAAATCGTGCTGCAGTACGGCGGCTATCTCGACAAATACGAGGGCGACGCGATCATGGCGGTGTTCGGTGTGCCGGTGGATCAGCCGGATCATGCCGTGCGTGCCTGTTTTGCCGCGCTCGACATGCAGCAGCAGCTCATCCGGCTGCGCCAGCAATGGCGGAAGGAACGACGGCCCCTGCTGGAGGCTCGCATGGGCATCAACTCCGGCGCGATGATTGCCGGCAACATCGGCGGCCGCGAGCGCGCGGATTACACCGTGATCGGCGATTCGGTCAATCTCGCCTCGCGGCTGGAGGGTGTGAACAAGCTCTACGCCACCAGCATCCTGATCAGCGAGGCGACGCACGAGCTGGTGAAGACCAGGGTCATCGCGCGCGAGCTCGATTTCATTCGCGTCAAGGGCAAGCAGCGGCCGGTCAGAATCTACGAGTTGGTCGCGCGACGCGATCAGGGCATTGGCCAGGAAGTCGCCGCCGCGTTCACGCACTATGCCCGCGGCCTGGAATTTTACCGGCAGCAGCAATGGCAGAAAGCCATCGCCGAGTTCCGGCGCGTGCTGCATTTGCGCAAAAACGACGGGCCGGCGACCGCCCTGCTGCAGCGCTGTGAGATCCTGCTGCAAGCGCCGCCGCCCTCGAATTGGGACGGCGTGTTCGAGATGCCGGGAAAGTGAACCAGGAGCGGGAATACCGTCATGCATGCTTCGCTGCAATCCCTGCCGCAAACCAGCGATGGCCCGGCACCCGGTCCGGCACACCGCATCCAGCGCATCTTGGTGAGCCGGCTGCGCTTTCTCGGCGATGTCCTGCTGACCACACCGGTGGTGCGTCGCTTGCGTGAAGTGTTTCCCGCCGCTGAGATTGTCTATTTGACCGAGGCGGCTTATGCGCCGTTGCTGGCGCACAATCCGCATCTCGACGAAGTGCTGGCCTTCGCGCCACAGGCCCCGCTCACCGCGCAGGCGCACTTCTACCGCAGCTTGCGGCGCCGGCGCTTCGATCTGGTCATCGATTTGTTCGGCAATCCCCGCACGGCATTATTGAGCTGGATCACCGGTGCGCCGGTGCGGGTGGGTGGCGATTTCCGCGGCCGCGGCAAGCTCTACAGCCATCGTGTGCCTCCGCCCAATGGCGATCCCGATGCCATCACCTTTCATCTGCGCAGCCTGGAGATTCTGGGTATTGCACCGGGTGACAGGCGCACGGAAGTTTTTCTGGTGCCGGAGGAGCGTTTGTGGGCACAGAGTTTTTTGGCGATGCAGGCGATTGATCCTGCCCGGCCGCTGGTCGGCATGCACCCGGGCGCAAGCTGGCCCAACAAGCGCTGGCCCGCCAGCCATTTTGCCGAAGTGGCGCAGGCGCTGTTGCAGGCGGAGGTGCAGGTCATCCTCACGCAGGGCCCGCAGGAGGGGCCAATCGTCACCGCGGTCAAACAACAGGCGCCCGGCGTCAAAGTCTTGCCGGTGCTGTCGCTGCGCGAAACCGCCGCGGTGCTGGCGCGCTGTTCGGCGTTCGTCTCCAATGATTGCGGCATTCTCCATCTCGCGGTGGCGGTGGGCACGCCTACCGTGGGTTTGTTTGGCCCGAGCCAGAAGGAGATTTGGTTTCCCTATGCCGCGACCCACGGCCATCTGGCCCTGGATTTCACCATCGCTTGCCGGCCGTGCCACCAGAACGTTTGTCCCCTGCAGCACCTCGATTGCCAGAAGCAACTGCTGCCACCGCGTGTGCTCGCCGCGGTTTGGCAGGCGCTCAAGCAGCGCCCGCCGGCAGAACGCGCGGCGTGATGGACGTGTGACTGCCCCGGGCTGTCCGGCGCAGCCGCATGGCAATGGAAAACACCGATGCCTTTTTCTCTGATGAAATCCTCCCGCGCGCTGGTCATTCTCGTCAGCGGGATGATCGTGCTGGTGCTGGCGATCGTGAATCTGGGGAGCTGGTTTTTCCTCAACCGCATGGAAGACTCTCTGGAGCAGGAGTTGGGCATGCGGCTGCGGGCTGTGGCGCGTTTGAGTGCCGAGCTGGTCGAGAGTGGCGCCTTCGCCCGCTATCTCGAACACGCCCAGGAGTTGAGCGCGCGCCTGCTGGCGCAACCCATCCTCGAGCGCATGCCGGGGGCGATCGGGGTGCAGCAGATGTATCTCATCGATCGCCATTGGCGCATACTGGCCAGCAGTGATCCGGAGTTGTTTCCGCCCGGCCGGGAGCTGGCTTATCTGCGCGAGGACAGCGCCGAGGTGGCAGCGGCCTGGGCGGGCAGGGAGAGCATTTCCGCTCTGCGACGCATTGGCGAATCGCGCTTCAAATCGGCTTATGCCCCCATCACCAGCACCGGGGGGGACGTGCTTTGCATCCTGGTGGTGGAAGCCAATGCCGATTTTTTCGATATGCTGGTGCGCTTTCGGCGGGGTCTGATTGGGATCGGCGTGCTCAGTCTGGCGGCGCTGCTCGTACTTGCGGCCGCGCTGGCGAGCGCGGTTGCCTGGTTCCTGCGCACGCAGGAAAATCTCCGCCGCGCCGAGCGGCTGGCGGCGATGGGCCAGATGGCCGCGACCGTCGCCCATGAAATTCGCAATCCCCTGAGCATCATCAAAAACACGGCGGAAGTATTGCGGCAGAAATATGCGCCGGCGGCGCTAGCGGATGAGCTGTTCGAATTCATTCCCTCGGAGGTGCGGCGCCTCAACCGGCTGGTCACCGACTTCCTGACGTTTGCGCGCGACCGCGAACTCCGGCTGGTGCGCAGAGATTTGGCGCAGACCATTGCAAAAGCCATCGCGCTGGCGCGCAATCAGGATCAGGGCGCGGGGCTGACCTGGCACTTCGCGCCAGCCGCACCGGTGAGGGTGGCGCATGACGAAGACGCGATCATGCAGGTGTTGATGAATTTGTTCCTGAACGCCGCACAAGCCATGGAGGGCAGGGGCAACATTACCGTGACGTTGCACGACCTGCGTCCCGGCAAAAAGCAGGTTCATCTCACGATCCACGATAACGGCCCGGGTTTGCCGGCGCCGCCGGAGAAAATTTTCGAACCGTTTTTCACCACCAAAGCCCAGGGCGCCGGACTGGGCCTGGCGGTCGCCAAACAAATCATCGAAAAACATCACGGCCGGCTGGCCGCAGAGTCGGAAAAGGGCGGGGGAACAACCATGCACATTTGGCTGCCGGCGGAGAATTCGTAAGCCGTGATCACCAACCCGTGTCCAGTATGAACGACTATCGTGTTTTAATTGTCGACGACGAGGCGCGCATGTGCGCCGTGCTCAAGGCGGCGCTGGAGCCGGAAGGGTATGCCGTGACCACCGCCACCAGCGGCACGGCGGCGATCAATGCGCTCGACACCCACGCCTTTGATCTGGTTTTGACCGATCTGCGCATGGAGGGGCCGGACGGCCTGCAGGTGCTGGATTTCGTCAAAAGACGCCACCCCGCCTGCGACGTGATTTTGATGACCGCCTACGCCACCGCGCAGACCGCAGTCGAAGCGATGAAGCGCGGGGCGTATGATTACATCATCAAACCCTTCGAGCTTGATGAACTCAAGCTCAGAATCCGGCGCCTGGCCGCGAGCCGGGCGCTGGCGGAGGAGAACCGCAGCCTCAAGCGCGAGCTGCGGCAGCGTTACTCCGTGGAGAACATGATCGGCAGGAGCGGGGCGATGCAGGAAGTCTACAAAATGATCCACAAAGTCGCACCCAGCGATGCCACGGTGCTGATTCGCGGGGAAAGCGGCACCGGCAAGGAATTGGTGGCGCAGGCGATTCACTATCTCAGCCCGCGCGCCGACAAGCCGTTTGTGACCATCAACTGCGCGGCGCTGCCGGAGAATCTGCTGGAAAGTGAATTGTTCGGCTATGAAAAGGGCGCGTTCACCGGCGCCGACAAGCGCAAGCCCGGCCTGTTCGAAGTGGCGGGGGAAGGCACCATCTTTCTCGACGAGATCGGCGAAATCTCCCCGGCAATTCAGGTGAAGCTGCTGCGCGCACTGCAAAACCGCCAGATCATCCATCTCGGCGGCACCGAGCCGATCACCATTCGCAGCCGCACCATTGCCGCCACCAATCGCGATTTGGAAGCGGGTTTGAAAAGCGGGATGATTCGCGAAGATTTCTACTATCGCATCAACGTCTTCCCGATCACGATTCCCGCGCTGCGCCGCCGCCTGGAGGATCTGCCCGATCTCGTCGGCCATTTTCTCACCCGGGCCGGCAGAAAACCGGCCGCCATCACGCCCGAGGCCATGGAGAAGCTGCGCCTGTATTCCTGGCCGGGCAATGTGCGCGAGCTGGAAAACGTCATCGAGCGCGCGCTCATCATGGCGGGCGGCCAGCCCATCAGCATTGCGGATCTGCCGCCGCACATTCAGGGCGTGCAGAAACTGCCGACGGCATTCGACATTCCGGAGGAAGGCATCAATCTGGAAGACATGGAGCGGCGGCTGCTGCATCGTGCCATCGAGAAAGCCGGCGGCAACAAGAGCCGCGCCGCCAAGTTGCTCGGCATCACCCGCCGCAAGCTTTATTCGATGCTGGAACGGCTGGGCTGAAACCGCACGGACGGCCAAAACGATGAGAGGGGTCGCGAGCGACCGGCGCATTTGCCGCCGCGCGCAAACGCAACGCCTCTCCGCGTATTGTCAGCCCGACAAACCGGCGCGCGCCGGCGGATTCCCTCTTGCCGGGCCGGCTGAGGACCGAAAGGTCGCAAGCCTTGTCACATTCTCCCATCACAACGGCCACGGGACGCCGGCGCCCGAGCCGGACACGATCCTCAAAGAACTTTCCCCACGCCTGCGGGAGTGACACCGCCCGCCTCACCTCTCCCTCCCTCACCACCGGACTGCGCAGCTTCACAGCCCCGCGCGTGGCCAGCCAATACTCCGGTGGGCGCATGGAATCTTGTCCGCCAGCGGGCGGATAATTTTTGTCCCTCTGGAAAGCATGAACTTTTTGAATTTCATGCTCGTCGGTGTGGGTAAATGATAACGCGGCACGCAGCCACCACCAAATTCTCCGGACGCGGCGCCCCCGGGGTTCACGCTGATCTTTGTCTGCGGTGATCTGCACAAATCTGTGTCTTGAAAATTGTGGTCATTGCCGTGTGCGCTTGCATATTCATCGTGATGAAAACGTAGCGCAGACCTCTTGACTGCCTGCAGGCATCGTTGCGGTAATTTGCCATGTCGCGCGCGGCAGTCCGCGTGATGAAAATGAACTTTCGTAGTCGTGCCTTCAGGCACCGACCCTGAAGGGTCTGCTGCAAAAGTATCTTACTCTTGGCCGGGGCTGGAATTCGAGTTGCGGAGCGCCAAGCTTCTGCCTGGCACGCCCATTCAACAAATCACCCTGAACGGGTGGCAAAAATGTTCCGCGGCAGCCCGGCCGTTGCATCAAAGGCCTCGGCATTTTGACACCATTGGAAGGCTTGGCAAGCACAACACCCCGAGTTTGGAAAATTTTCTGAACGACATTCTTCCCCACCAGCACACCCCACCCCGGGCAATCCGCGTCGCCGGCAAGCAGGCAGTCACCCGGCCGAAATGCCGGCAATCGCTTAACGCCCCGCCGCATGCAAAAGATCGGGGCGTTCTGCTCCGGCTTTGCGCGGCAGTCGTTTTGCGCTTGTCGGGTCAGGTACTTTGTGGGAGAAGGAATCAGAGTTGTGGAACGGGTGGTTGCGTGCGCAGCGAGGCCACGATGTTGGCCTCCATGCCGTGAATGAGAGACATGATGCCGGTTTCCGGGTCGTAAAGCAGGCTGTGGTTGACTTCGGCAAAATAGTCCGCAATCGTTTGCCGTAATTTCGGCCGCTCGCTGGCTTCCGTTTGCTGATGATCCCACACCTCCCAAATGATGATCCCGAAACCCACGATCAATCCCAGCAGTTTGCCACCGCTCCTGGCCGCCACCTTGCCGCCGGTTTTGACCGCCACCTCCGCGGCCGCTTCGCCGGCGGCTTTGCCTGCCAGCCTGCCCGACACTGTGCTACCGAGGCTTTGCAGTGTCGGGCGGAAGGTTTGCGCCAGCAGCACACCGCCCGTCAGCGAGACGGCGGTTGCGGCCTTGAGGGACAGCGCAATTTCACGACTGCCTTCGGTCTGCGTGGTCAGCACCGCAATGTCGTTGAGGTAACGTTCCCACTCGGGCGCAGGAATTTTGTATTCCGCCGGAATGCCGGCCAGCCCGGCGGTCAGACGGCTGAGGTACACTTGCAACACCTCGGTGGTGATGCGTTCCAGCTCCAACTGCGCGATTTGCGGCCGCAACACACGCTGCGCAAACTCTTGCTGCACTTCTTCCGTGAGGCGTGCCGCGGCTTCCGGCTCATTCGCAAAAATGTAATGCAGCACGCGGTAGCCCAGCGCCTTCAGGGCGAGCTTCTGCTGGTTCCAATAGCCGAAATACCAATCGAGAAAATCATGATCCACCCGCCACATCAAATCGTCACTCCAGGCCTCGAGCTTTTGGGTTGCCGTGGTTTCCGCGGCGGTGCGTGCCTGCGCCAACACCGCCACGATGGCCGCGTCAACCTGTGACCAATCAACCGGCGGCGCGGGAACCGGCCTGGTCTGGCGTGCGGCGTCGGTCGCTTCGCGGTCCAACCACCATTTGCCCGGTATCATAATGACGATCACCACCACGATCAGCCAAATGATTTTGGCGGGCAAACCCGCCTGGACATTGCGTTTGTTGTCAGCCATGACAGTTTTGCGGAAAGTCCACCACTCGCTTCCGATTTGCCCCAAAGGTTCCAACCTGCATTTTACCTCTTCTTTTTGCCACCTTATGACCTCTGGGGAAGGATGTGCCAACTTAACGTTGTAACTGACAGTCCGTCTAAAATTGCTGACTTTGCAAGGACGGTTCCTGCAACGGTTTGGCCGTTGCTTTAAATGCACCGAATTTTTCATGCCGCTGGCTTTTGCGGTCACCCCGGCTCAGCCGGGGGTGGTCCGTTTTCAGCCAGACGCTGAATAAGCGCTTTGGGATGGAAATCGGTTCAGACTGTCGGGAAATAGCGCAAACATCACATCAAAGTCAAGAACGCCTGCGCCACGCCAGCTTGATTTGGAGCTGAAGGCCGCCACAGCATGGTACACGCAAGGCTGTCAAACACAGCCATTATCTTCCGCAACCCTCACTTTTGCTGGTATTAAGCATGCGTCAGCCGCTGACTAACAGCCACAAATCATCATGGAGGTCAGCAGCCGCAAAATGCCACAGGGGACCCCAACAAGTTTTATCATTTGAAAAGCTCGAGGGTCTCCGTCCGGCAACAGCGGACTTTGGAGGAATGTCTCTGCAACACGCCTGTTGCTTCAAAACCTGCCAAGTTTTCACGATAAACACTTAGAAGACACCGCGGCTCCGCCAGCGAAGCTTGGGCGGGCAAACGTTATTTCATGGCTTTGATTACGATCAGCGACTTCAAGTGATGGAGGCCTTTGTCGGGGAAGATACTTGTAACTGATCCCTCTTTCTCTTGTGAAAGCTGCGCTCCCACGCAATGGTTCTCCAGGGTTGCCGTGGGAATTCCTGATTTGTGGCAGCAGTCCATCTCTTGACCATTGGGCTGAACCATGACTTCGCTGGTATGATGACTGTGCCTGCCTGCTGGTGTCATTGCAGGAGGCATCCGGCCAAAGGCGTGGGGTCACGCTCGTGTTGTTGCCCGCTTTTATGAAATTTCACCACCCTGCCAGGCCTTTTACAAGCTTGGCCGGAAGGGCAGAGCGGGAGGCCACGCCAACACATCAAGATACCGCCACGTCAATCCCAGTCTTTTATTTCAAGAGCGATGTGAGCAACAAACCGGGCATTTGTCCTTCTTCCCCCTGCGCTTGGTGCATGCAGAGGCAGGTACCCGCCGGGCAGGAACAGGGGGTGAGCCAAGCCGCCAGCGGGGAGGAACATCTCGAAAAGCAATGCGACAATTCACTTGCAGAGGTGCTTCATGAAAATCACTTCCCTCTTCGCTGCTGCGGCGAGCAGCGCGCTGCTCTGGCTGCCGCTGGCAACGGTGTCCGCGCAATCACAGCAGACGGAAGCCCTGGCGTGGTTTCAGGCGGGCCTCAAGGAACAGGATCCGCAAAAAAAGATCGCCGCCTATCAACGGGCGATCACGCTCGATCCTGAATTCGTCGAGGCCTTGTACAATCTCGGTGTGACCTACAAGCGTCGGGGTGATTTGGGGCGGGCGGAGGAATATCTGCGTCGCGCGTCCATCATCAAACGCGAGGGCGTCAAGAATGAAACAAGATTTCAGATTTTGTATGAGCTGGCCGGCGCCTATCGCCGGCTGGAGAAGCCCGCGGAGGCCGAGACGGCATGGCGCGAGGCCCGGCGCCTGACCACCAACGCGGACATGCGCGCCCGCATCGCGTTGGAACTGGGGCGGTTGCTCGCGCAGCAGGGGCGCCATCAGGAGGCCCTGACCGAATTGCGCGAGGGCCGCGGTCTGAGCAGCGAGAACCAGGCCGACTTCACGGCCCTGATCGATGCCATTGAGCGGGAAGTGGAAATGCAGCGGCTCTATCAAGCCGCGGAGGGCGCGCTCGCCGCACGCCGGTATGCCGAAGCCCGGACGTTGCTGGAGCAACTGCGGGCCAAGGACACGGGCTATCGGGACGTGACGGCGAAGCTTGCGCTAATCGACTCCCTGCTGACGACGGAAGCCCGGCAGACCACTGTTGCTGCCCTGTATGACCAGGCGCGGCGTTATGTCGCCGATGGCCGCTGGGAACTGGCGGTGGCCGCTTACGAGAACATTCAGCAGCAGGCCCCCGGCTACAAGGATGTCGCGGCCCAACTGGAGAACGCGCGCCGGCAACTGGAGCAAAAGCAGCTCACCGAAAATCTCGAGCGCGAATATGCCAGTGGCATGGCGGCGCTCAAAGCACGCAACTGGGCACGCGCCATTCTCGCCTTCGAAGAAGTTTTGCGGCTGGATCGCAATTTTCGTGATGCCCGCAAACGCCTGAGCGAGGCGCAAAACGGGCTGGATCGCGAAAGCAGCGAGTCGGTGGCGGCGCGCTACTATGCCGAGGGCGTATCGGCATACGGCCGCAATGATCTCGGTGCGGCGCTGGCGGCACTGGAAAAAGTGCGGCAAATCAATCCCGGTTATCGCGACACGTCACACTTGCTCGCCGAAATCGAAGCCGCGCTGCAACCCAGGCAAAGCGTGACTGTGCCTGCGCCGACCGCCGCGGTTTCCTCGCCCCAAGTCGATTCGCTTTATCAGGCCGGCATGGCAGCCTTCGACCGGCAGGATTGGGCACAAGCAGTGTTTTGCCTGGAGAAGGTGCAAACGCTGGCGCCCAATTACCAGCAGGTGGTCGATTACCTGGCGCAGGCCCGCACCAATCTCCATCTCAGCACGCCACGGCGGGCCGCACAGGCCGAGCCGGGCGGCGGGCTCACCCCCGCCCATTTTGCCGGGGTGCTGTTGCTTGTGGGGATCGTTCTTGGTGTCATCCTGCTTTCGCCGGCAAGCCGGGCCCGCTTGCAGCTTTTACGCGGCAATCATGCCGCGGCCGTGGCCCTTTATGAAGACTTGCTGGCGCGGCATCCACAACGCGCCAAGTTCTACACCAATCTGGCGAACCTGTATCTGCTGATGGGCCGCACGGATGAGAAAGCCATGAAAGTTTTCAAAACCGTTTTGCAATTGAATCTCGCCACGCGCCATCGTGACCGCATCGCCCTGCTCGTCGAGCAAAATGCACCCCCGGCTGGAAGGCTGGACGCCGATGCCGGCGCGGTTTTGGGGAATGCCATGCGGCCGGAATCGAACAAGCAGTGACCGCATGCAGTCACACGTTCTCCCAAAGGACGTGAGCACTGTTGCGCGGGACAGATGGGGTGTGCCAGCCGGGCAATGCCTGGCAACCGGAACAACCCTGCCGCCCGGAAATGGCGTGTGGAATCAAAACGATTTCGCTGCGTGCCAGCGTCAGTCGTGGCACAGTCAGCACAACTTGTACCTCGTTGAAGGAGCTTTCCTCTCATGAAGACCATTTATGCGGTGTCTTTCCTCATCGGTGCGTTCTGGCTTGGGTTGGTGGCTGTGAATACCGGCCTGTTGGCAGCAAATGGCAACCCGTCTCCGGCAACCGGCAGCACAACAACCCGGAACGTCTCCACTGTCCCCGACACCACAGAAGAAGAATTTGGTTTCGGCGAGATAACTTTGCCGGGGCTTAGTCTCAACTCGTTGAATATCTACGGCTATTTTGCCAGCCGCTTGGAAAAAACTTTTGGCGAGCCGAGCGCCACGGCCAACGGCATCATCAAGGAAGATGCACCGGCGGAATTCCTCTACCCCTCCTTCGATTTGCTGGTACAGCACCAGATTACGGACAAATTCAAGGCCTTCATTAACCTCAATGCCGTTGGCAGCGGCCTGGTAGATTTGCACAACTTTTGGGCGGAGTATTCCGCCAGTGCGGCCCTCAACCTCCGCATGGGCAAGGTCTACCGCAAATTCGGCCTGTACAATGAAATTCTCGATGCCGTGCCGACCTATTATGGCATCGAACCCCCGGAATTGTTCGATGCGGATCATCTCATGCTTTCGCGCACCACCGCGTTGATGCTCTACGGCAGCATTGGCCTTGCCGCCGGTAACCTCAACTACAGCATCTCAACAGACAATGGCGAGGGCGACGCCGCCAAGGGGGTGATCCCGCTGGGCTATGACTTGCACTACAAATTTGGCGGCGGAGATTACACCCTCGGGGTTTCCGGCTACGTCTCGGGTGGCGAGACCACTCCCGATGTGGCCGTTGGCGAGGGTCCGCCGCACGGCGGCGTCCTGCCGTGGATGGCAGGGGATAAATTTTCCGTGATTGGTGGCTACCTGGAGATGCATCGCGGCCCGCTCACTCTGCAAAGCGAGTATTGGCATGCCTCCCATCACGCCCGCCGCGATCCCGAGGCCGTCCTCACTGTGATCAACAATGCCAAACTCAATGCCAATCAACTGGCGCGCTTCCTGAAAAACCCGGCTTTGGGTGCGACCGCGGAAAATGTCAACCCCCTTGCCAACTTTGGCATCAGCACTTGGTATGTGCGTGCCGGCCTTTCGCGGGAGACGAGGCTGGGCGAGTT
This sequence comes from candidate division KSB1 bacterium, assembly GCA_034506255.1. NCBI lineage: Bacteria > Pseudomonadati > Candidatus Zhuqueibacterales > Candidatus Zhuqueibacteraceae > Candidatus Coneutiohabitans > Candidatus Coneutiohabitans thermophilus. The sequence continues at coordinate 493,404 of JAPDPX010000005.1, forward strand.
TGCTCCTTATGTGCAGTGGGACCACTACCGCAATCCCGAGGTTATTGCCAAAAAGAAATTCGGCGGCGACAACGAAGCCGGCGTGGCCGATGACGGCGTGTTCGACAAGTCCACCGTCGGCCTGGTTTTTCGTCCCATTCCGCAAGTCGCCATCAAGCTCGACCAGAGTTTTCACTTCTACCGGCTCGCAGGCCAGCAGGTGAACTACTGGGAGCTTCGACTCGATGTTTCCATGCTCTATGGTCAGGGCTTTTGAGTCGTGATAATTGATGGCTGCGACATGCCGCCGCGCGTGTCGCAACAACTTTCTTACCGCGTGGAGAACAAATGATCAAGCAGCGACTTGCCGTCCCCGCCAACCATTGCTGGACTCTGATCGGGCTTTTGGTCCTGCTGGGCACATGGCAACCGGGGCAGGCACAAATCAGCATCGTGGTGGCCCGCTCCGCCGCGCTGGATTCCAACAGCCTCAAACCAGCGGAAATCAAGGAAATTTATTCCGGCAACAAATTGAAATGGCCCAATGGCGCCAAGATTCAGGTGGTCGATCAAGCGGAAACCGAGGTTGGCAAAAAGTTCTATGAAACGCTGATGGGCAGATCCTTCAACCAGGTGCGCCAGCAGTGGAACAAGCTCATGCTCTCCGGACAGGCTTCCGCACCGCTGCAATGCCCCTCGGACAAAGCGGTCAAAAAAGTGATCGCCAGCCGGCCATACGCCATCGGTTATATTCTCACCAGCTCGCTGGATAACACGGTGAAGGAGATTTTGCGCCTGCCCCTGAAACCGGCAGAGGAGAAGTGAGCCGCATCCGCGATGCGGTTCTTCTCTGAATATATCGCAGCGCAGGCTTCCCGCCTGTCTGGCAGGCAAGAGGTCTGTGCTACATTTATCGTGAGGGCGATCGCACAGCTTTTTAGAATCCAGATTTTCACAGGTCCCGGCTGAGTTGCTGGCAAATTTTTACCCGCGGTATTTTTGACGCCCCACGCAATGGGCGGATGGGCATCGCGATCACATCTGTGGTTATCGCGGAGAAGCTCCGCTTTAGTGCAGAAAGCAGGTGCCGGATCCGCCACCGCGTGTCATCCGGCGACAATCAAGTGAACGCCACGGCGCGCCGTCCAAACCCCACAGAAAAATTCGGGTACGATGCCAAATCCTCTGCAAGATTCGCCGGGACGAGATGTTGCGTGCCCCTGCTGAGAATCATGGTCACGGTGCAACAATCCCGCCTCTGCTGAAGTCTGCGCAGCCATCACTCGAGCCCCCACGCCCGCGGTCTTGCCACACCGGCCCCTCAATTTGTGCCAGTCAAGCATCAGGCGTGGGAGTTCAACCGGTGCAAACTCCCGGGCACACTTCCGGCACGGACGGCCCTCCCCGCCGTGCGGTAAATCCTTTCTTTTTTCCCTCCGCCAGCGCCAGCATTGACTCTCCTCGCGGGATATGTTATATTCGCCCACCAACAAATGATGGCAGGAACGAGTGAAATCATGACGGCAACCCCGTTCAACCTCGAGGCGTTGCACCTGGCGCTGGCCGGCGAGCCGGCAATTGTGTTTGCCTATCTTTTCGGCTCGACCGTGAGCGGTGCAACCTCTGCTCTCAGCGATATCGATGTAGCCATCCATCCCGACCGCCGGCTGAGCCTGGACGAACGGCTTGGCATCATACAACGGTTGATAAAAAAGACCGGCTGGGAGAATCTCGATGTCACCTTTCTCGATCGCCTGGAAAATCTTTATTTGCTCAACCACATCATTACCTCCGGCGTGCTGCTGCTGGATTGTGACCGTCATCGGCGCGAGCTGTTCGAAGTGAGGGCGCAGCACCGTCTGTTCGATTTTCAATACCAGCGCAAACTCTACCTGGGAGAGTAAATGAGCCTCGAGGCCATCACCAGGAAAATCGCCCGTATCCGCGAATATGCCGCCGTCCTGACCAGCCTGCAAGCGGATTGTGTGGCGCGTATGAAGCGCGACAAGATTTATCGCGGCGCCGTCTTGTACCATCTTTACATGATGGCCGATTCCTGCGTGGCGCCCGCTGAAATGGTGATCAAGTTGAAGGGCTTGCGCCGGCCGCAAAGCTACGCGGATGCCATCGATATCCCGGGAGAGGGCGGGATCCTGCCGGAAGACTTTGCCTATGACTTCGCGCGCGTGGCCGGCCTCAGGAACTTCCTGGCGCACGATTACGAGAAAATCGATTATGCCGGGGTCTGCCAGGCGATGGCACAGAAGCTGGACGATGTCAACCGTTACCTTGGATATATTGAAAGCAGCTTATGAGCATGACACCCTTGCCGTATTGTGAACATCCCTTTTTCCACCGCCGGCGGCCGACACATGAAGTGAAAGTCGGCGACCTCGGCATCGGCGGCAACAACCCCATCCGTGTGCAGTCCATGACCATCTCTGACACCATGGACACCGCCGCCACCGTGAAGGAAACCATTCAGCTTTATGAAGCCGGCTGCGAGATCGTGCGCATCACCGCGCCATCGCTGAAGGAGGCGGAAAATCTGCGTGCCATCAAGGCCGGGCTGCGGCGGCAGAACATTCGCGTGCCGCTGGTGGCGGACATTCACTACACGCCCAATGCCGCGCTGGTGGCGGCCGAAATCGTCGAAAAGGTGCGCATCAATCCCGGCAATTATGCCGACAAGAAAAAATTCGAGATGCGCGAATACACTGACGCCGAGTATCAGGCCGAGCTGGAACGCATCGCCGAACGCTTCACGCCGCTGGTGAAGAAATGCCGGGCCAACGGCGTGGCCATGCGCATCGGCGTGAACCACGGCTCGCTGTCCGACCGCATCATGAATCGCTATGGCGACACCCCGGAGGGCATGGTGCAGTCCGCGCTGGAATTCATCCGCATCTGTGAAGCACACGGCTACCGGGACATCGTGGTGTCGATGAAGTCTTCGAATCCCCAGGTGATGATTCAGGCCTATCGCCTGCTCGCCGCGCGCATGTATGAATTGGGCATGACCTATCCCTTTCATCTCGGCGTGACCGAAGCGGGTGACGGCGAAGACGGCCGCATCAAGTCCGCGGTCGGCATCGGCGCACTGCTGGAGGACGGGCTGGGTGATACCATTCGCGTGTCCCTGACCGAGGACTCGATTTACGAAATTCCCGTGGCGCGTGCGCTGGTGCGCAAGTTCAATGCTGCCGCGCCGCACCAGGACGTCGTTCCCGCGGTGGTGCGCCATGCCCCGGTTTCACCGCGGGATTATGCGGCCGTCGTGAATCCTTTTGTCTGCAATCGCCGCGCCACACAACCGATGACCATGCCCGGCCTGACTTTCGGCGGCAGGGAGCCGGTGCGGGTGGGAATCTCGCTGGCGTACAACAACGTCGCCAGCGAGGAGGTTCGCGCCCTGGTGCCGCCAGCGGGCTTCGGCAAATTCCAGGTGCTGGGCGCGCCGGCACCGCCGGTGGAAAATTTTGCAGAATGGCTCGAAACGGGCAGCGCTGGTTGGGATCTCGCCCGCACGATTGACTGCCTGCCTCTCACCCGGCAGGCGGTGCCGCTTGCGGCACCCTGGCAAAATGTCAACGGCAAACCGCACCCGTTCATCGTGCTGCTGCCCATGGCGGAGGCCTCCGCCGGGACAGTTCTTGCCGCCCGGCAGCAGGCGCAACAAAACGGGGGGCACGTGCAAGCCATTTTCACCACCGATATGATCGCCGCAGGTTCCGCTTTCGCGCAGGTGGATTTGCTGCAAAGGCTGCTGGCGGAGGGCTCGTGGTCGATTGGTGTCACCATTCCCGGCAATCGTCTCGGCCAGGTGGGATTGGTGCGCATGTTCGTGACCTATCTCGCGCGCCTGGGGGTGAACGTGCCGCTGGTGTGGCGCTATCAAATACCGGCGGAACGGCCGCAGGAAAGTGCCGACTGGATGCTCGATGCCAGCAGCCAGCTCGGCGCGCTGTTGTGTGACGGTCTGGGCGATGCGCTGATCATCACGGGCGCGATCGCGCCGGCGCAGGCAGCGCGTTTCAGCTACAACCTGCTGCAGGCCACGCGGCTGCGCATTTCCAAAACCGAGTTCATTTCCTGCCCGAGCTGCGGCCGCACGTTGTTCAATCTGCAAACCACCACCGAGCGCATCAAAGCCAAAACCGGCCATTTGAAGGGCGTCAAGATCGCGATCATGGGCTGCATCGTCAACGGCCCGGGCGAGATGGCCGATGCCGACTTTGGCTACGTCGGCACCGGGCAAAAGGTGGTGAGCCTGTATGTCGGCAAAGAGTGCGTGCAGCGCAACATTCCCGAAGAGGAGGCGGATGAACGCCTGATCGCGCTGATCAAAGCTCATGGCAAGTGGGTGGAACCGGCAGGCGCGGAGCAACCGCCTGCTTAAAATGACGAGAGGCACGCAGGTGAGAGAGCACGAAGCCCCGACGGCCGGCCGGCCGCCGGAAGGGGAAGCATCTTTGCCGCCGGCGGGGCACAACCACTCTGCTGCCCGTCATCCCCATGCCGAGTTGTTCGAGTTCATTTCCACGACCGCCCTCAGCAGCTTCGATGACGAGCACTTCGACCGGCTGGCGCTGAAAATTTTTGCCCATCAAATCCGGGAGAATGCGGTTTACCGCAGGTTTTGCGAACAGCTTTCCCCGGCTGCGCTCACTCCCCGCCACTGGCAGGAAATCCCCGCCGTCACCACCAGCGCCTTCAAACAAGTGCCGCTGGCGTGTTTTCCCCCCGAACAGGCCGTCTGCATCTTTCACACCAGCGGCACGACCCAGGCACGCAGCGGCAGGCATTACTTTCGCACGCTGGAATATTACCGCACCGCGGCATTGCGCAGCTTTCAAGCCTATTGCCTGCCCGATCGGCCGCAGTTGCGCATGCTGTTCCTTGGTCCCACCGCCGAACACTTTCCCCATTCCTCGCTGGGCTACATGTTCACGGCGATTCGCGAGGAATGGGGCGCGCGCGGCAGCGCTGCGTTCATGACGCCTGCCGGCCTTGATCTGGCCGGGCTGCGTCGCGCCCTGCTGCGTGCGCAGGAGGAGCAGATGCCCGTCTTCCTGCTGGGCACGGCCTTCGCACTGGTGGAATGTCTCGAGGCGTTCGCGGCGCAGGGCTTCACACCCAGGCTGCCGCCGCACAGCCGCATTCTCGATACCGGCGGTTACAAGGGCCGCACGCGCGAGTTGCCGCGGCGGGAATTTCAGCAGCGATTGTGCGAAGTTTTCGGCGTGCCGCGCGAGTTTTTGCTGAATGAATACGGCATGACCGAGCTGAGCTCGCAATTTTATGAGAGCCGGCTGCCGGGCACGCCGTTGCAGGATGCCAACTCCGACGTCAAGTTCATGCCGCCGTGGGTGCGGGTGCTGGCGGTTGATCCGGAAAACCTGCGGCCGCTGCCGCCGGGCGAAACCGGCCTGCTGCGCATTTTCGACTTGGCGAATATCGATTCGGTGATGGCGATTCAAACCGAAGACGTGGGCCGCGCCTGGCAGGATCGCATCGAACTGGAGGGCCGGGCGAGCGCGGCGGAATTGCGCGGCTGTTCGCTGTTAACGGAAAGAATCGGTTGAAAGTGCCGGCGCAACTTGCGCCGTGGCTGAGAACTGGAAAACCCGGCAAAAAGCGTGGTGGAAAAAGATGACGGCCGGGAGAGCTCATCATTGGCGCCGTCATTGCAATGACGCAGGGCAGGGAGGATGAGAGTGGGTTTGTAATGACACGTATCCTGTCCATCAAAAAAATCTTGCCGCTGCGAATGCTTTCAAGATTCCAAGTCGTCAAGCTCGAGTTTGCGGCCGGCGGCGGCTTGCAAGGCCGGTAAGGCATCCACATGCGGCTGGCAGGCGGGAATAAGTGTCGGGCGGCAGGCTGGGTGTCGCGAGCAGAGCTGATGAGTGTCCTTCCCTCATCTGCAGGGCGCGGCAAAAACAGCTCCCGCGGAGTGAGATCCGGTCGCCCCGAGAGGTTGGAAGGGTTGAACAGCTCCCGTGCTGCAAACAAGGCGCTCCGAGCGGGATCCGCCGTCCATGATACAGCTTCGCAATCCAGCTCAATAAACAATCCTGAACGGGAGTGCAAACGCCAGGCGAGTTTGCAACTGTGCCATGCATTCGGAAAACACTGCATTGCCACTGCCACCGTTTTTTGTGCCAGCCACCCTGGCTGCCCTGGACAATTTCCAGCAACCTTCGCCCGCTGGTTTGGCAGCCCTGGTGGCAGCCTTGCGGCGACCCGCGATTGGCTTCGGCCCCGACGCCAGCTCCTGGCAGCGTCGCGCTCTCAGCGCCTGGCACGCCGTTGCCCGCGCCTGGGAGAATTGGCGTTTCCCCGATGCGGAAAAAGTGTTGGATCAGCTCGAAAACGCAACCCGCATGAGTCGCACGGTGTTGCGCGAGAGTATTGCCAATCATTTCCGCGTGCTGGTGGAGAGTGATATGCAGGACTGGCTGGCAGAGATGGGCACGGCACGTGCCAGCCTCGCGCCAAACCAAACGCTGCCCGAGCTGGCATTCATCATCGCTGCCGGCAACATTCCCGGGGTCGCCATTCAACCTCTGGTGCAGCTTTCTTTGCTCGGCATCCCCACGCTGGTCAAAAGTGCCAGCGAAGAACCGTACCTGTTGCCGGCGCTGCTCGCCACCCTGGCACAACAGGATGCAGAAATTGCCGGCCTGCTGGCCGCGCTGAGCTGGCCGCGCAGCCAGCAGGCCCTCACGCAAGCAGTGCTGGGTGCCGGTCCTGCAGTGATTGCTTTTGGTGATGATGCGACCGTGGCACAACTGCGCCACGCGGCGCCGCCGCAGTACGTGCCACTGGGCGATCGTTTCAGCGCGGTGCTGCTGGAAACCTCCGCCGCCCGGCCTGAAATTTTGCGACGGCTGGCCCATGATTATATCATGTTCGATGGCAAAGGTTGTCTTGCACCGCAGGTGGTGCTGGTGATTGCCGACACCTGGGCTGAGGTGGCGAATCTCGCACTGCACTTTGCCGGCATTCTGGCGGAGGAAACCCGGCGCTGGCCGGCGGGCAACTGGTCATTGGCGGAGAAGGCGCTGATCCAGCAGTGGCGTGGTGAATGGCGGGCGCAGCGCGCGGCAGGCGGAAATATCGTGCTCTACGAACCGCCGGACACCTCGTGGACAGTGGTGGCGGCCGAGGATTGCGATCTCTCGCAGCGGGTGGCGTTCCGTGTCGTGCGGTTGTGCCGGGTGGGCAGCCTGCAGCAGGCGATGCAGGTGGTGCACAACCATCGCCACAAACTGCAAGCGCTGGCGGTGGCACTTGCGGAAGAACAGGAGCTGGCACGCTTCACGGATGATCTCGCGGAGGACGACGAGCTGACCGGCCGGCTGATTTGCGCGCCCGGCTACCTGCAGTGTCCGCCTTTCGCCTGGCTGGATGTCAATCATGCCTGGTTGCGGCTGCTGCGCGGGTTGTGAGGGCCTCCCGCCTGCGACCGGGCAAACTTTGCGTCAGCAGCCTGCTTTTCGCTTGCATTCACTGGCACCCGGCCCTATCTTGGCGCGTGTTTCAGAGCTGGGCACGCGAATGTTACAAACGGAATCTCAGAGATGTTGGTCACGGGCACCCACACCACCGCGGAGGAGCGCAAGCTGCTGTACCGCAAGCTGAAGGCCGAGAGGTTCAGCCGTTATTTCCTGCTGATCGTTCTGCTCGGCAGCATGCTGATGTTTTACAACATCGTCAAGCTTTTCCTGGTGCCGGTGCTGCTTGCCGCGGTGTTTTCGACGCTGTTCTATCCTTTTTATGAGCGGTTGCGCTGCCTCTTCCGAGGCAATGCCAGCCTCAGCTCCTTCGCCTGCTGCGCCATTCTCTTGCTGGGGCTGCTCATCCCGGTTTACATCCTGGCGGCGATGGTGGCGCAGGAGGCGATCGCCTTCTTCCAGGTCGCGCAGTTGGAGATTCAAAAGATCATCGCGCAGGGTGAGACCAGCTTCTTCGCCAGGATTTTGGACTCGCCCCTGGCGAAATTCCTGAATCTCGAGGAGCTCGACTGGCATGCCTACCTGCAGGAGAGTGCCAGGACGCTCGGCGCCTGGCTGGCCACGTTTATCAATGAGACTTCGCAGGGCACCATCGCCCTCATTACCAACCTGTTCGTGATGTTGTTCACCATGTACTACTTCTTCAAGGATGGTGAGCGGCTGGTGCAGCGGTTGAAATATCTCAGCCCGCTGGACGATGTTTATGAAGAAGCGTTGATCCTGCGCTTTGCCTCGGTGGCACGCGCCACGGTGAAAGGCACGCTGCTGATCGGCTTGATCCAGGGTTCGCTCGGCGGCCTGACGTTGTGGTTGTTCGACATCAGCTCGCCGATTTTGTGGGGGGTGATCATGGTGGTGCTCTCGATTCTGCCGTCGGTGGGCGCCTGGCTGGTGATGCTGCCGATCGCAGTGGTTCAGATCGCCACTGGCAGCGTTTGGCAGGGGCTGGTGATCGCCTTCATGGGCATGGTGGTGATCGGCAACGTCGACAATCTCATGCGGCCGCGGCTGGTGGGCCGGGACGCCGGCATGCACGATTTGATGATCTTCTTCTCGACACTGGGCGGCATCAGCGTGTTCGGCGTGATGGGCTTCATCGTCGGCCCGGTGATCGCAGTTTTCTTTCTGACCATTCTCGACATTTACAGCGTCGAATTCAAATCCCACCTCGAGCTGTCGCGCGAGAGCGGCGCGATCGAAGGGCTGCCCGCGCGCAAGCCGGCGGCACGCAAAGCCGCTGTCGTGCCGGAGCCACCCGCTGTTGACAGCCCGCCGGATAAACCGGCCAACCCGCCCAGAGCCCAGGAGCCCCCACCGAGCCCGGCGGTCACGGAGAAGGCGGCAGCGGCAGGGGATTGAATTTGTGTCCGTCCGAAACTATCGACCTTTTTTGACGAAGTGTTTCTGCAACGGCTGCCGTTGCTTCAAATACCCAGGATTTTTACCGGGACCAGGTGTTTTGGACCCCCCGCCTCATCCGGGGGCGTATGTGCTCGGATAGGCACTATTTGGTCGCAGCACAGGTTCTGACTCAGCGCCGAAATTTTGCAGGCTCATTGTTTGTCACGAGTCGCTGGCAAGTCAATGCTGCAGAAGACTTTTCATCTGCGGAGAGTAGGAGAGGTCCATACTCTATTTAAAAACTTGAGCTTGCCATAAAACACTGGCGGTTAGTCATGATTTAATTAGAGAATAAATTCGTTGTTCCCGCCTGAGAATCTGTTCCCCCCACCCTACTTGGCAATCCCGATTAAAAAAATTAGCAAAACTAGGCCTCTGGAAAAGCTTTAGATACAAACGATGAAACTTTTGATCACCAACTAATCCATTGCTTCTCAGCAAGAGTCGTATTATATTGCGCCACGCAAAAAACTGGGGGTTGGGGCGGATGGATGGTTCTCTCATCAACGTCTTGGAAAACAATAAGCACACCCTTTGACCTGCATTTGAAACTTTGCCCCTACTGCTGCGTTTGGGAGACCGAGTCGCGTTGTTATCAGATGAGAGTCCCAAGGATCATCTAAAAGTTCGCCGGTGACGGAGACCACTATGGCATTCGCCATCCAACCTGATGACTATAGCTGCGGCCCGACCTGCATCTACAATGCGTTGCGCTTGTTGGGCAATGCTGATATCTCCCTGAGCCGCATCAAGAAGGCGTGCGGCACCCGTCCCAGCAGTGGCACCACGGAAAATGGTTTGCAACGCGGTCTGCGACGCCTGGGTTATGAAGGCAAGGCGATGAACTGGGATCGCAAGAGTCATGGCCGGCAGGCGCTCGCCTGGGTGAGGGAGGAACACAGTCAGGGCCATCCGGTGATTTTGTGCGTTGATCGTTTCGAGCACTGGATTTTGGTGGCTGGTTCGAAAAGTCGTTCCTATTTCGTACTCGACCCCGAGCGGGGCAGCAGCCGGCGCGCCAAGATCTACCGTGTGTCCGGCACGCAATTGCTGCAGCGCTGGTGGAGCTATGACCGCGCCACCGGCACCGGCAGCTACTACGGCATCGCCATGCAGCCGCGCACGCAAAAGGCGCTGCGCCTGGCACAGAAGGCACTGCCGCTCACCAATCCGGAAGTCCTGGATCGCCTGCGGGAAAGCTCGAATGATCTGCTGACGGTTTCAGATGCCCTGGTGAGCACCTTTGGCGATGTCAAAAACGGCAAACACGTTTCGGATCTGCTGCTCAAACGCATTGCACCGATTTTGAAGAACCGGCGCTCCGACTCGGAATGGGCGGGGCTGGATTACGCCACCCTGTATCAACAGTTGCTCAACTTCCTGGCGTTTGCCAAGGGCCGCAAGCTCTACTACCGCCCGCGTCACCGTGAGAAAGCGCTGATTGATCTCACCTTTCTCATCCTGCTGCACACCCATGCGCAATCACGGCAGCAGCAGATGGTGGCCTCCTAGCAGATTTTTGACAAACAAAAAGCCCCGTGCGATCCCTCCTGCAGGATCACGCGGGGCTTGGTGTTTTATGATGGGGGAAGGGGCCGGTGCAGCGGCCTCCGCAGGCGTTAAGTCTCCCTTGCTGGTTCCTCCGCAGCCGGCAGTTCCACGATGAATAGGGCGTAGCCCCCCAGTTCACTCTCCACATAAATCTCACCCCCGTGTTCGCGCACAATTTGCCGGCTCAAGCTCAAACCCAGGCCCGTGCCTTGATCCTTGGGTTTGGTGCTGAAGAAGGGGGCAAAAACCCGGTGCAGATTTTCCGGCGCAATGCCGATGCCGGTGTCCATCACCGTGGTGCGCAGCCGCCGGCCACCGTCCGGCCGGGACACCAGCGTGGTGTGAATGAGAATCACTTTCTCCGGGTGCCCGCCTGCATACTTCAGGTTCAAGGCATACTGCGCATTGCTCAGCAGATTGACGAAAACTTCCTGAATCTGCTGGCAGTGGCAGCTCACCGGCGGCAAATGGGGCGCCGCGGTACTTTTCACCCGAATGCCGTCTTTGGCCAAACGTGGCTGCATCAAACTGAGCGCAGCGGCAATCACACCTTCCAGCGGGGTGACAAGGCGCTCCTGCGGTCGCAGCCGGGCGAAACCGAGAAGATGGCGCAGGATGCCGGTGATGCGCTCGCCCTCGGCAATGACCCCGCGCAACAGTCCGGCCTCCTCGGTTTCCGCCGGCATGCGCTCGTGCAGCAATTGCGCATAGCTGATGATGCCGGTCATGCGGTTGATGATCTCATGGCCGGCACTGGCGGCGAGCTCCATCAGTTCTGTCATACGGGCGGCAGGATTCTGCGGGCCGGTGGCGGGCAGCGCACTGTTCACTTCCCGCAAGGTTGCCAGGGCGCCAATCAACTGCTGGTGTGCGTCAAAGAGCGGGGCGAGATTGATAGCCAGTTCACGCTCCTGCCGGCCTTCACGCCAGACCTGCATCCGCCGGTCCTGCACTCTCCCGGCCTGTTGCAGCACAAGCTGAAGAGGATCGCCATGCCCGTCCGCCGGCCGCAACACCCAGCGCTGGCCGGCAAGCCGCAGCTCGCCCTCTCTCAGGGACAGGCGGGTGAAATCCTCCGCGGTCAAACCCAGCAGCGTTTCCGCCATGCGATTGTGAATGGCCGGCCGGCCCTCCGCATCGATCACCAGCAAGCCGTCATCGAGATGGCGCAGGATCAGCTCGCGCCACTCGGCGGCGCGCTGCAATTCCTCCTGATACAGGCGTTGTTCCGTCACTTCGCGGGCGATGCCCAGATACAAATCGCGTGACAATGCCATCCCGATGAAATCGAAAATCCGAAGGGCACCGTCGGCCTGGGTGACTGTCATGTCCCCGCGAAAATCGGCGGCAATCAGCAGGGCACTGAAATCCTCCTGATCCAGTCTGGCTTCCGCCAGCACGTCCGCCAGCGGTCGCCCCAGCAAATCAGCCCGCCGCCTGCCCCACAGCTCACAAAAACTGTCATTCACCTCCAGCAAGCGCATTTCACCGTCGGCGAGAAACATGGCATCGCGGGCTTTGCGAAAGGCCTGGAGACAAAGCTTTTCCGCAGCGGCAACGCGCGGATTACGCAGGCCGGTCATGCGATGCAGCATGCGACCCAGGCGGGCACGCGGCTGAAGCCGTTGCGGCGCCGCCTTGATCCCGGCTGGCACCGGGTCACTCAAGCGGATGACAACTGCCATCGTCAGGCCGAGGCCGGCTAGGGGAATCAGGCATGCCAGGCCGGCGTGGAGAGGCGGCGGGCTGAAGACGAACAAACAAAAACTTGTGGCTAAGAAGGCCGAGGCCGGCAAAATCAGCCGGGGCAGGGAACGTGTGAACCAAAGGGGCGGCTGCAAAGTCCGCAGGATTTTTTGAAGTCTCATCCTTGAGCCTCCAGAAATACGCAGGCTGTCGGGGGCGATGCTTTCACAGGAAGCCCGCCGCGATTCAGAATCTGGTCCGGTGCCAGCCCCCTGAGGCCGCGGCGATTGCTCAGCCTCAGCACCTGGGTGTGGGGAGGCAGCCGGTGCGCCGGGATGCTCCGGCGCAGGCATGGCAAATTGGTCGGGTTGGAACGCTGACGAGATGTGGATTGGGTCGGCATGTGCGGGCAGCGGTCCGGGTTACCCAGCAGAGCCCGGGGAAACCGGCGGCGCCGGTCTCGCGGCAGGCTCCCAGAAGGAGAGTGTCATCTCTCCAATTTGTTGATATGGAAGTACAAGCTGACAGAAAAAATTGCGGAAATTTATTTCAGCGAGGCGCACCCCGTTTTGGGGAAATTGCCGTGCCGCCGCCGGCACCATCCGGATGAAAACGTCACGCAGTTATCCTGTCTGCCTGCAGGCTGGAAGGCCGCACCACGGCATTTTCGTGATATTCGGTGGCATGAAATTGCCAAAAAGCGGGCTTTGTCTCTACATTACGCAACGTCTCTGGCAGCGGCCACTCACTCAGCCCTTCGCCCACCGAAGCAGAAGTCCCCGCGACCAGCGCTCCGTCATACGCCGGGAGCTTGCGCTTCTGTGGGCGACTTGTTTTCACCTGCAATACATTTCACGTTTCACAAACAACCAGGCTTTGTCACGGATCGAACCATGAGTCACATGAACAGCAATTACGAATTTCCCAGCCTGCAAAAACTGCCGCAATATGTTTTTCGTCAGGTGGCAGTGCTGATGGACAAGGCACGGCAGGAGGGCCGCGACATTATCGACTTCGGCATGGGCAACCCGGACGGCGCGCCGCCCCGCCATTTGGTGGAAAAGCTGCACCATGCCATCGAGGTGCCGCAGAATCACCGTTATTCTGTGTCGCGGGGTATCCGTCATTTGCGCCAGGCCATCTGTGAGTGGTACGGCCGCGGTTTTGGCGTCACCCTTGACCCTGAACACGAAGCGATCGTCTGTATCGGTGCCAAAGAAGGCATTTCCCATCTCATGCTGGCCGCCCTGCAGCGTGATGAGACGGTGCTGGTGCCCGTGCCCTCCTATCCGATTCATCTCTATGCCCCCCTGATTGCCGGCGGGCGCATTTGCCCGGTGCCCGTCTCGCCGGTTTCGGAGTTTTTGGGAAAGGTCGAGGCTGCCATCCGTCGCGAGCGCAGTGAGGGCCGGCCGGGGCCGCGTTTTTTAATCATCAGCTTTCCGCACAATCCCACCACCGCAGTGGTCGATTCCGCTTTCATGCAGCACGTGGTCGATCTGGCAAGGGAATATCGTCTGCTGGTGATTCATGATTTCGCCTACGCGGATCTGGTGTTCGACGGTTATCGCCCGCCTTCGCTCCTGCAGGTGCCGGGTGCCAGGGAACTGGCCGTCGAGTTTTTCTCGCTCTCCAAAAGCTACAATATTGCCGGCTGGCGTCTGGGCTTCATGGTGGGAAATGCCGCGTTGGTGGCGGCGCTGGAACGTTTGAAAAGTTACCTCGATTACGGCATCTTTCAGCCACTGCAAATTGCCGCCCTCGCCGCGCTCAATGGCCCGCAGGATTGTGTGCACGAAATCGTGGAAAACTACCGCCGGCGCCGCGATGTCTTGTGTCACGGTTTGCAGCAAATCGGCTGGCCGGTCGAGCCGCCCAGGGGCACGATGTTCGTCTGGGCACCCATTCCCGAAAAATTTCGCCCCCTGGGCTCGCTGGCCTTTGCCAGGTTCCTGCTCGACAAAGCCAATGTGGCCGTCTCCCCCGGGATCGGTTTTGGCGAGCACGGCGACGGCCACGTGCGCTTTGCGTTGATTCAGGATGAACAACGCACCCGGCAGGCACTGGCGGGCATCAAAACCGCGCTTGCACTCTAAACCGGGGGGCACACAAGAGCGTTCCCGCCTTGTGACACGCCCAGATCACTCGCGCAACAGAAAACAGAAATGTGATGAAAATAGAAATCCCACGAAAAGTCCCTTCGTGGGATTCCTGTTTCGGCGGCAACAAACCCCCAACCCCAGCCGGTTTCGGCAATCTCCAATTGCAAGCCTGCGATTTGAACCGCAGTTGAATTGAATCGCCTGTTAGTACAACGTTAAGTTGGCACCTCCACCCCCAACTGTCATCTGTAAGAACCTGAATTTTGCACCCAGATTGATCTCCCCTGCGAAAAACGCCGCTTTGATCGCGACGGCCAACCACCCAAGGGGTGGTGCATAAAAAATTGTGCAGGCAACCCTGCGGCCAACTCCGATAGGAGTGAACTGTTTTAGTGAAGCGGCATATCGCATTTCCCAAAACCCCGTCAGGAGCGACCTGCCTGGCCTTCCTCAAAAAAACTGCGCCAGATCATGGGAAATTCCACAGGCCACTTCCAACGGAATTCAAAGACACGCAAGATGCCCAGGTCCATAAACAGTTCACTACGGAGTTTTGGGAGCGAGTCATTTCCTCCGGGCAGCGGCAAGCCAGCATGCAAAATTCAGGAAGAATCTTCTTGAGTGCTTGGGATAATGTCAGAACAAGCATCAATCCCGGTACTCAGGAAAATTCCTTCGAAATGCCAGTTTTGGGTTGTGGAGCGGTTTTTAGAACTTGACGTTGTAGCACTATCCAATCAAGATTACCGCCAACCGCCTGGGGCCGTGCGCGCCCAACACGAGAATCTTTTCAATATCAGCGGTGCGACTCGGCCCGGTGATGATGGTCAAAACACTGGTCAAATGCTCGCGCCCGGATTTGTGGAAGCCGGCCAGCGCCTCCTCCAGCGAACTGGTCACCTGGTCAACCGTCGCGATGGCGAGGTGAAACGGCGGCAAAACCGAGAGCCGGCGGCCGCCACTGCCTGCCGAACTCACGACCAGGCTGCCGGTGCGTGCCACCAGAAATTCGACGGTGGTGATGCCCGCCTTGTAGCTCGCGAACTCGCGGTGCGGCAAATCAGCCTCCACCACCGCGATTGCGGTCTGCAGCCACGGATCCTGCGCCACCACGGTTTCGAGCAGTACGGCGGCGTGCCGCAAAAACTGCGGCCGCGCTTCGGGGTCGTTGCTTGCCAGCGGTTGCAACAGGGCTTTCAACTGCTGCGCGGCTGCGGCGGTGTTCGGCACGCGGTGAAACTCAGCCTTCAGGGCCGTGAGTTTCTCCGCCAGTGTCGCGATCGCCACTTCGCGGTCACGCGCATGCCAGGTGAAAATGTCGGCATCGCTGCGCGAAGGCAGAAAGAGACCGCCCTGGCGGCCGGCGCGCAGGCGCTCCAAAATCCGTTCACGGCTGGCTTCCATGTTCCCTCCACAATTCCCGGAAGGATTTGGGGCTGAGCGGCGGCAATTGTTCGGCGGGCCGGCGCCACAACCGCTGCCACGGCCACAACCGCACCAGCCAGTGCCGCACCCGCTGCAGCCGCGCCGCATCCGCCATCACCCAGGCATAGAGACGCATGGCCGCGCGCCAAAACCATGGCTGCGCACGCCGCTCCACCGCCGTCCGGCGGTTCTTCAAAAGCAGATGATGGATGTCGATCTGCACCGGACACACGTCGCTGCATGCGCCGCACAAGGAGGAGGCATAGGCCAAATGTTGATACTTGCCGAAACCGTTGTAGTGTGGCATGATCACCGCGCCGATAGGTCCCTGATAGGTGGCATTGTAGGCATGGCCGCCAATCGTGCGATAAACCGGGCAGGCATTCAAGCACGCGCCACAGCGGATGCAGCGCAAGATCTCACGAAACGCCGCCTGCTGGTAAAGCGCAGACCGTCCGTTGTCGAGCAGGATGACGTGCATCTCGGCCGGGCCGTCGCTTTCGTGCGCGTGGCGCGGACCCAACACGATCGAATTGTAGCTGGTCAATTCCTGCCCGGTGCCGCTGGTCGCCAGCAGGGGCAAAAACAGGCTCAAATCCGACAAACGCGGCAGGATTTTCTCCAGGCCGGCAATCACAACGTGCACCGGCGGACAGGCCATGGTCAGCCGCGCATTACCCTCGTTTTCCGTCACCACCACGGCACCGAGATCCGCCACCAAAAAATTTGCGCCCGTCACACCCAGGGTGCTGCTGAGATAAACCTCGCGCAAATGCCGGCGTGCCACCAGGGTCAGTTCCTCGGCATCCTCCGTGAGCGGCGCGTGCAGCTTGTCGTGAAACAACCGGCTGATCTCCGCCTTGCTCTTGTGCATCGCCGGCGTCACAATGTGATAAGGCTTCTCCCGCTCGAGCTGCACGATCAACTCACCCAGGTCGCTCTCCCACACCTCCACCCCGTGCTGTTCGAGATGCTCGTTCAGACCGATCTCCTCGGTCACCATGGATTTGGATTTGACCACGCGTTTCGCCTGGTGTTTCTGCGCCAGTGCCAGCACATAAGAGCGGGCATCCTCGGCGGTCTCTGCCCAGAATACCTTGCCGCCCGCCGCCAGCATGTTCTGTTCGAATTGCTCCAGCAACTCGGGCAGGCGGGCCAGCACATCGTCTTTGATGGTCGCCGCCAGCGCGCGCGCCTGCGCCCAGTTCTGAAATTGCCGGCTCCTGGTCTGGCGCACCATGCTGTCGTAGCTGGCGATCGCCTTGCTGAGCTGGTTGAAATGCTGGTCGTTGCGGGCCTTCGCCGCCGCGCGCGCGAGAAACTGACGGGATTCGGACATCTCTTCTCCGCAAGACGTTGTCACAGCAACTCACGGAGCAGGCGGAAGATCCGCCGCCATGCTCCCTTGCGAGGCACTTGGAAAAAATCCGCAGCCGGGCAAGCCGGCACGCCACCCGGAGTTCCAGGATTCAACGCCCGGGGACGGTGCCGGCCAGCACCTCCGCGAGATGCAAAATTTCCAGCTTGCTGCCCTTCATGCGGGCCTCCTGCCGCATCTGCATCAGGCAGCCCGGATCATTGGAAATCACCGCCTCCGCACCCAGCGCTTCAAACTGCACGAGCCGGCTGTCCGCCATGCGGTGGGCAATCGCTGCAAACTTCAACGAGAACAAACCGCCAAAGCCGCAACACACCGGCTCGCCGGGCAGCTCCAGCAACTGCAGCTCCGCCACTTCCCGCAACAAGGCAAGCGGCTCGGCCTGCACCCGCAGCTCGCGATAACTGTGGCAGGAATGGTGAAAAACGGCCTTGCGGGGATAACGCGCCCCCAGCTTCGTGACTTTGGCCTGCTTCACCAGAAATTCGGAAAATTCGAAAACCCGCCTGCCCAGCGCCACCGCCTCCGCCTCACCGCGGTGGCCGCGAAACAGCTCCGGAAAGAAATTTCGCACCATCGCCACGCAGGAACCCGAAGGTGCCACAATCACCGGCGCGTGACGAAACACCTCGACGAAATGCTCCGCCACCCGGCGCGCTTCGACGTGATAGCCGGTATTGAAAGCCGGCTGGCCGCAACAGGTTTGGCGCGGGTCATAAGTGACCTGCCAGCCGGCACAGCGCAACACCTGCGCCATACTGCGTCCGATTTCAGGATAAAACTGATCCACCAGGCAGGGAATGAAGAGGGCAACCGATGCCAGCGAGGTGCTCATGTCGACATGTCCAGCTCGTGCGAGGTTCAGGTGCGATCACAGCCGTGAAAATAGCCAATTCGACTCTTCCCTCCAAATGAAAACTCTATGAAAACTCTTGCTTGGCAAGCACACGGTCATTATCATCTCCCCTGCTGAAAATGCCGTTGGCCGTCGGCCGGTTCAAGCACACCGACAGCCGGTGGCCGCTCGTGGTCTGCCCCGCTGGAAAATCAAGTGAGTGTCACCATGCAATCTGTCATGCCCCGCCACCTGCTGGGGAAACACGCCGCCCGCCTGTCGACCTTGTTGCTGCTGGCAAGCGCAGCTTGTTCGATTCACACCCCGGAGATGAAATTCACCGGTGAAAAAACCGCGCTGGAGAACCAAATCCTGGGCACTTACAACCAGGTCAAGGAGGATGTGTGGATGGTGGCTTCGGTGCGCGCCGTCAGCCCCGACAGCCAGATCGTGATTTCGGAGGAGAAACGCTTGGTGCTCACCGCGATTCAGAATCGCGAATTCAACAAGGACGATGTCGAGGAGTTCAAGCGCGAGGGCCTTGTGGGTGAGAATGCCCGCGGCTATCTCGAAATCCGCGATCCGCAACGCGCAGCCGCCGATCCCGAGCGTGCCCGCCTGCTCGAAAAGATTGTGGCCGAGGAAAATCGCGATCGCCAGATCATCATGCAACGCATCATCGATATCAACCCCGCCATCGCGGCCTCGGATCAGGCTGAAGTCGAAAAGGCGTTTGCCAGTCTGAACCGTGAAAGTGCCAAGCCGGGCGAATGGATTCAACTCCCCAATGGTGAATGGGTGAGGAAATCCAAACCCTAGCATGCTTTTGCGCGGCAAGCCCAGTCCACCGCCGTTGTCATCCCGCAGGAATCTGGTGAACAGTCGGCACGGCGCGGCGCAGTGTCTGTCGGAGAACGTTCCAATCTCGGTTGTGCCGGGGCTTCCCCAAAGCACCGGGTGTCGTGAAAACTCCCGGAATCTCCTGCAACGGCCGGGCTAGTGCAGGAGTATTTTCACAAAAGTTCGCGCTTCCGGACGGACAGCAATTATTTCTGAATTCCTCCCGGATGGCATTGCGACACCGCCGGGCACGGCAGCGGAGGGGCCGAAAAAACAGTCACGAGTTGCATAGCTTTGGAGCAAAATTCATGAAGAAAATGCTGTTGCTCGCCGGCCTCGCACTGGCCGTCGTTGTGCTTGCGCTGCTCGCCATTCCAATTTTCTTCAAAGAGGACCTGATCGCCCTGATCAAGCGTGAAGCCGGCAAAAACCTCAACGCCACGCTGGAGTTCGAAGATCTCGGCTTGAATCTGTTTCAAAATTTTCCCGCCGTGACGGTGAATCTCGCCGGGCTGCGTCTGATCAATCACGCCCCTTTTGCCGGTGACACCCTGGTGGCGTTGAAGAATTTTGAAACCAGCATCAATTTGATGAGCCTGTTCGGCGGCGGCCCGCTCGCAATCAATTCCTTCACATTGACCGAGCCGCGCCTGAACCTGATCATGTTGCAGGACAGCAGTGCGAATTGGGACATCATGCAAGCCGCGGCGCAGGAACAACCGGAAACTTCCGCCAGCAGTGGCTTGCGACTCGCCCTGCGCTCCTACGCGATCGCAAACGGTCACCTCCGCTACACTGATCAGACCTCGGGCACCACGGTCCTCGTGGCCGGTCTCAACCATCGCGGCAGCGGCGATTTCACCAGCGACCGCTTTCGCCTGCGCACCGACACCGACATGGCCGCGCTCAGCATGGGCGCCGGCGGGGTGAACTATTTGAGCAAAGTCCACACCCGGCTCAAGGCCGATTTCGACATCGATGCCGCCAACCGCAAATACACGCTCAGCGACAACGAATTGCGCCTGAACGAGCTCGTGCTCAAATTCGCCGGCACCATCGCGCGCACGGATACGGCCACCGATCTCGATCTCACCTTCAGCGCGCCACAGACAGATTTCAAAAACATCATCTCGCTCATTCCCGTGATTTACAGCAAAGACTTCGCCGCCCTGCAATCCTCCGGACAACTGGCACTGGCGGGCTGGGTGAAAGGCCACTATAATGAAAAACAGGTTCCGGCTTTCGAGGTGAAACTGCAGATCACCGAGGGCAGGTTTCAATATCCGCAACTGCCTGCCGCGCTCAACAACGTCAATGTCGATCTGCTGGTGAACAACCCCGGCGGTGACCCCGACCGCACGATCATCGATCTCAAAAAATTCCACGTGGACTTGGGCAAGGATCCGTTTGACGCCACCGCGCTGGTGCAAACGCCGGTTTCCGATCCGCATGTCAGGGCGAATGCCAAAGGCCGGCTCAATCTCGACGAGATCAGGAATCTGGTTCAGCTCACACCGGGAACTGAACTTGGCGGGCTGGTCGATCTGGATCTGAACGTGAACGGCAAACGTTCCAGCCTCGAAAAAAATCAGTTCGACAAATTTCAGGCAGACGGCAAAGTTGCCGTCACGAATCTCGTTTACCACACCGCCGACCTGCCGGTGAAAGTTCAGGTCGGGCGGGCGCGCCTAGCGCTGTCGCCCGCCCATGTCACGCTCAGTGAATTCGACTGCCGGCTGGGCAACAGTGATGTTCGCGCCCATGGCACACTCGACAACGTGCTCCCCTTCGTGATGAAAGATGAAACCCTGAAAGGCACGCTCGCTCTGCAATCGAACTATTTCGACCTGAACCCCTGGATGGCGGGGGAAAGCTCGGAATTGCGGGCCGTGCCCCTGCCGGCGAACATCGAATTCACCATGAATTCTGTCTTTCGCGAAATCTCATATGGCAGATTGAAACTGCAAAATGTCAGCGGGGTGCTGCTGTTGAAGGACCGCACCCTCAATCTCATCGAGTTGCACATGAACATGCTGGGCGGCTCGGTGCTGGCCAATGGCTCCTACAGCACGCCCGAGCACGCGTTGCCGCGGTCGTTCTTCGCGATGAAAGTAGCCGGTCTCAGTTTCCCGCAGACCTTCGCGAGTTTTGTGACGGTGCAGAAATTCGCCCCGATCGCGCAAAGCCTGCAGGGTACTTTCAGCGCGGATTTCGAATTTGTTGCGGATCTGGACTCCACGCTGACACCGGTGTTCAACACCCTGAGCAGCAAGGGTAGTTTGCACATCGCCAATGCTGCGCTGCGGGATTTCAGACCGCTGACCCGAATGGCTGAAGTGTTGAAAATCGACCGGCTCAAGGAACTGGCACTCACCGATCTCAAACCTTCGTACAAAATCCGCGACGGCCGTTTTTATCTCGAGCCGCTGGCCTTCAATGCGGGCAACCTGGCCTTCGTCATCTCCGGTTCGAATGGCCTCGATCAATCCGTGGACTATTCCGTCAAGCTGCGGGTGCCGGCCCGCGAGATGAACGCGCAAACCAGCGCCGTGGTGGGCAATCTCTTGAATCGCAAAGTGGACCTGCTGCAGAACGATTATGTCGATCTATCCGGCACCATAGGCGGCAGTGTGACGGATCCGCAGGTGAAGTTTTCCGCGGCGGAAGTGATCAAAGGCGCCACCGCACAAGTCACCGCGCTGCTCGCGCAAAAGGCCGGCGAGAAAAAGACCGCAGCCGCAGACAGCGTGAGCGCCGCGCTCGCCAAACAGAAGCTGGAGCTGGAGAAACGCAAGCAAGCCGCGGCCGACAGCGCGAAAAGAGAGGTGGAGCGTTTGAAGGAAGAAGCGAAGAGAAAGCTGAGGGGGTTGTTCCGGCCGTGAGTCCAAGCTCCCCCGACCTATCGGGCCCGGGGAACATGCCATGTCCCGGGCCCGGAGCACTCGAGTTGATGAAAAGGATGTTTTACCGCGGTGCTTTTGGGCACGGAACGGTGGCAAACGTTCCCTCCTGAAGGAGAAACCGCAAGATTTGTTTGCAGGGAATTGATGCGTCATAAGGCGCAGTCGGCGCCTTCATTTGATCAGCAGACATTTCCTCATCATTCTCACCCTCCCGGCTTGCAAGCGAATCCAGTACACGCCCGACCCTGCGCCGTGCGCCTGCCACACCGCCGTGTGCACGCCTGCACTTTGCGGTTCATTGACCAACCTGGCGGCCAGTTGACCGTGAATGTTGTACACGGCCAAATCCACTGTGCTTGCCTCCGGCAGCGAATAGATGATTTGCGTCGACGGATTGAAGGGATTGGGGAAGTTTTGCAGCAAGGCATAATTATGCGGATAAAGCTCAGCTTCGCGCGCCTGCGCGGTCACGTATGATTTGTTGCCTGCCAGCAGTTTGAATTTTTTCTCTGTCAGATTTTTGACGGCAAATTCCAGGCAATTTTTGCTGCGCAGATCATAGGCGGTTTCGGTTTCCGTGTCGACAAGAAAGATCTCAAAATTTGCGGGGATTTGCGGCACGCCCTCGAATGTCAGCCGCAGCAATTCATCCGCGGGATTCACAAGGCAGGTGAATTCCCAGGTGTGTCCCTCGCCTGCAGGCCGGCGCACATCCGCTTTCAGCCCGCCCTCGATCTGATTTGGTTGAAATTGAATTTGCACCTGATTTGCCAGCCGCGGCGGCTGGTGTAAATCCCACGCATCAACGCCGTTTTCAGCCGCCGCATGCTGACCGGCAAAGTTGAAGCGGCTTTCGCTGCGGCCGGTGCTGGCGATGATCTGCACCAGCCAGTTCCCGCCCTCGTTGTTCGCCACCGTATGTGCGGCAACGCCCTCACTCAAACCCGCCACGCCCGGATTGATGAGCAGCGTCGCGGCGCGTTGCAAATGAATCGCGCAGCCCTGCCACGGCTCCAAGCCCCTGCGATTGGGCTGCCAGTCGCCATTGTAGCTCCATAACTCGAAGGCCGCGCCGTCGGCGAGCCGCAGGCTGTCGTATGGAATCGCGAAGTTGAAGGGATTGCCGATCAGGCTCCAGCCGGCGGGCAGGGAGACCCGATGCGCACCCGAAATACTCATGGTTTTGCCGCTGCCAGTT
The DNA here is from genome assembly GCA_034506255.1 of candidate division KSB1 bacterium. Taxonomy (NCBI): domain Bacteria; kingdom Pseudomonadati; order Candidatus Zhuqueibacterales; family Candidatus Zhuqueibacteraceae; genus Candidatus Coneutiohabitans; species Candidatus Coneutiohabitans thermophilus. The sequence goes on from JAPDPX010000005.1 coordinate 516,222, forward strand.
TTCAGGCGAAAATTTTTGAGATTGACCAGCAGCGCGTAGCCCATGTCCGGCGCCATCGTGATCCCCTCAAAGCTGGGATATTCCTGCAATGTCCCCGTGCTGCGATTGCAGGCATACCAGCGGTATTTCGTCGCGTCCGGCGGCTCCAGCATGGGGTTGGCCATCACGAATGCCTGCGGCGATTTGTCGTCCAAATCCAGCGGCAGGGAGAAAAGGCGGTAATCATCCGCCTGCGTGTCTTTGGGCTGCACATGGGGGCTGATCAGGCCGTTGGCGCAGATCACACGCAGCGGGTAGCGCTTCGAAGTTGCGACATTGCCATGCACATCACGCGCGCTCAGGTAAAATTCTGCACCACGTGTGTTCATCACAATCGACGGCACATTGCGCAAATAGCTGCCGTCGGTTTGCAGATTCATTTCCTTGCTCAGGAAGCCCGCGTCACCGCCAGCGCGATAGAAAAGCTGTACTGAAGTGATGCGGGACAGGTCGGTGACTTTGACGCGCACCGGTGCATCGGTGTTGAGCTCGACGAAGATCGGGTAGTTTGGCGTGTCGATGAATGGCGCCTGGGTGTCGCGCAAGGGCATCGCCGAGGCCTGGTTGGAGGCGGCGCTGGCCTGCCCGCTGGCATCGACGGCAGTGAGAAAGTAGGTGTAGGTTGCTCCGATCGTAAGATCGGAAAATGTCCGGCTTGTGCCGGCCCGAGCAGCCACCGAATCGAGCAAAGCCGCCGGGGTGCCTGCTTTGCCGCCATAAATGCGATAGCGCAGCAAATCCGCCTCCGCGTTGGCCTCCCAGGTGAGTGTGATTTGGCCGTGCGCCGGGCCGGGCATGGCTTGCAGATTCTGCGGTGCCGCCGGCGGCGGATCTGTTGCAACCGGCATGGCCTCCACTTCGTTGGAAAAACCGCTCTCATTGAAATCACTGTCAACCGCGGTAATGCGAAAATAGCATGGCGTGCCATTGCTCAAGCCGGCAACAATTCTCGTTGTGTTCGCCGCGCCGTTGACTGAATCAATTTTGGTGGTGGGATGGGGCGACGTGCCGCCATAGATGCGATAGCGCAGAAAATCCGGTTCGGTGTTCGCCTGCCATGTGAGTGTGACTTGTTGGTCGCCGGCGGTGGCGGATAAACTTTGTGGCGTTGCGGGTTTCAAAGTGTCGCCGCCTTGCTCCACAACCGTGAGCAGCCGGTTCGGCGCGAGCGAAGTCAAAATTTGGACCCTGCCGGCGGGCCAGACGATTTTTATCGAATCCACCGTTGTCGCATCCCCCAGCCCGAAATGTTGCACCAAATCATTTTGGCGGCGGAACCCATAACCGGCATTTATTTGACGGAGCTGTTTCCCGCCCCGGGTGGTCAATTCGATCCACGCACCCACTCCAAAGACATTCGACTGCACGCCTGTCAACTTGAGCTTCAGCCAGTTGTGCACGGCCGTGGTGTTGCGATAGAGGCGATCGGTGGGTTCTCCTGGATGGGTTGCAAAGTAAATATCCAGCCGGCCGTCATTGTCAAAATCAGCGATGGCGGGCGTATTGGCCTGCAGCAGCGAATCAAAGCCGGCGGAGGCGGTGAGGTCAGTGAATCTGTCATCGCCCTGGTTGCGGTAGATTGCGATTCCTCTCCGGATGGCATGGGGAATCAACACCAGGTCGAGCAATCCGTCGTTGTCGAAATCGGCGAAGGCACTTCCGTGAAAGCACGGTGCCGTCGGGTCCAGGCCTGAAGGTGCAATCACTTCGGTAAAGGCGCCGTTGTTGTTCCGCAAGAGTCGAAGAGGGCCGCCCTCGTCATTGTTCCCGACGAGCAAATCGAGGTCACCATCGTTGTCATAGTCCGCGAATTCCGCACTGTGTGCATGATCCCAGGGCATGGTCAGGCCGGGCGTTCCGGCAATTTCGGTGAAGGTATTTCTTGCGTTGCGGAAAAAGTAATTTCTCGTCGGAGCGGTATTGGGAACCATGATGTCCATGTCGCCATCGCGATCGTAATCACCGGCGGCTATTCCGCGGGCATCGCTGAAAAATCCGCTGACACCAACGTTTGCGGTCAAATTATTGAAAGTGCGATTACCTTGATTTTTGAGGATGTAATTGCCGGGTTCCTTCACCGTGCCCAAAAACAAATCCAGAAAACCATCATTGTCGAAGTCGAACCGGGTGGCAGCAGCCACGCGGGCGCTGATCGCAGCGAGATTGGAGGCAGGCGAAACATCTGTGAAACCGGCCTTGCCGTCATTTTCGAACAAGAAACATGGGCACTGTTCAGTCGATGAGCTGTCGATACGCTCCCCACCGACGAACAAGTCCAGATCGCCATCCTGATCGTAGTCGCCAAGTACGCCAACAAACAGCATTTCATTACTGGGCAGTGCGGCCAGAGACGGCTGGACGATGAACCTGCCATGGCCGTCGTTGAGACAGAGCTTGTTCCCACTGCGCCCAATCGTCAGAATATCCGGATAACCATGGTTATTGAGGTCGGCAAACGCGACAGAGTTGGTTTGGCCGGCAGGACCGATCCCTGCGGAGAGGGTCACATCTTCAAATGAGAATCCGGCTTGTTGTGCCGTCCAACGACTGCACAACAGCAACAGCATTGACAGGACGGTTGTTTTTCTCATTTTGGCACCTGGGATGCCTGTGAGAGGCATTGCCGGATCGTTTCAGGCTCTCTCGATGGTTTGATACCATTGTTTCCAACGACGAGCTCGAGTCGAACTCGCCGGCGTGCAGCCTTCGCAAAGGCGGTGCCGCCAAGACTCACACCCCCGCGATTGCAAGCGACTAAGAGTCTATCCGAAAACCAGAAGGTTCGTAATATCAACAACTAAAAGTGTGGCAAAAATACATACCAGCTTTTTATATTTATTTTTCCAGCTTTCATTGGCATGAATACCACTCATGCTAATGAATTCGACGTGAATCCCGAGTTCTTACCCAGCGAAGAACTCTGGCAGCTCGTTGAAATGTTGCTGCCACTTTGGCCAGACAAACCAAAAGGTGGCAGACCACCGATGCCGGACAAACAAGCCTTCTTTGCCATCCACTATATCTTGGTGACCGGTATCCAGTGGAAGGCCTTGCCGCGCTCGCTCGGTGCGCCCAGCACCGTTCATGATCGTTTCCCAAAATGGGTGCGGTTGGGCCTGTTTTTGGATCTTTGGCGTCTGGGCGTGCATACTTATGACCATGTCCTCCCTCTGATGTGGGAGTGGCAAGTTATGGATGGTGCCATCACGAAAGCCCCTCTGGGGGGCGAAAACACTGGCCCCAATCCCACCGATCGCGCCAGGCGAGGTACCAAACGGCATCTTCTGACCGATGGCCGGGGCATTCCGCTGGCACTGGTGGTGAGCGGAGCCAATCGTAATGATTTCAAAGAAACCAAAGCAGTGTTGGACAATCTCGTGATGGCACGCCCCCAACCGACCACACGCAAGCAACAAAACCTGTGTCTTGACAAAGGCTGTGATTATCCGGAAGTGGCGAAAATCGTGGCAGCATACGGTTACACCGCACACCTGCGGCGCCGCGGTGAAGAGCACGCTCAGGAAAAGAACATTCCGGGTTATCGCGCGCGGCACTGGGTGGTGGAACGCACACACAGGTGGATGAATAGAAATCGCCGGCTACTCATTCGTTGGGAAAAGAAGACGGCCAATTATGAAGCCTTTCTCCATCTGGCGTGTGCGATCATTGCCGTTCGCAGTACCCTCGCGGTTTTCGGATAGGCTCTAAGCAGGGCGGAAACCGGCAAGATACGTCTCATGCTCGAAAGAAAGGGGGCGGAGGGCTTGGCGGACTGCCGCAGTCAGGGCTTCCCGCCTGCATGCAGACAAGAGGTCGATGCGACACTTTCATTGTGATCAGGCGTACTCTACCTCGGCGGCCAGGAAAAAGCCGGCAAAGGCGACTGCTTTCCTGCATTTGCCTCGCGGCCGTTGAGATAGACATACGCGGCGGTGCCAAGCGCTGCGCCGCCCACCCCGCCCGCCACCTACAGCCAGGTTCTCGATGATCCGGTCGCGAGCGACGCCAGCTCGGCATTCACCTGCAGATTGTCCTCCATGACCAGCGATCTCCGGCACAACCCTCATGTCGGATGACGAGGTTGATTTTGCGAGCGTGTGGTACGCTGCCGGCCAGCGGCGTTTTGCCCATGACTTTGCCATTGATGATCACCTGCGCGCCCGGGGGGTGGGAAAAAATCTTGAGTCGATGTTTGCGTCGTTCGCTGCCACTCGTTTGGGCGGGGCTGGTCACCTTCTCCGCGATCTCGAGCGCCAGTTTTTCCAGCACCGGCAGCAAGCCGTCAATTCTGCCGCGGTGGTCCTGCTTGAAGGACTGCTCCATCCGGCCCGAGGCAACATCGATCAGATGAATATTAATGGCATAGGTGCCGCCCACCTTGCCAATCGATCCGATCACGATCTTTCTCACATTCAATATCTGGCCCGCTTCGACCGCGCATTACTGCAGGGTGCACCCCGTCATTTGAAAACCCTGCTCCGCCAGCGTTCTGTCCATATACTCACGATCAACCACCACAAAGGCATCCGTCTTGACCAATTCATTGCGCAAGCGATCGCTCAACGTGGCGGTTTCGTTTGCATCGACACCCCGGCTTTCCAGATTCAACACCGCAATCTGTGGTTTGGCCACTGAAACGGTCTGGCTCCGACAGGCTGGTGCTGCCAGAAACAGCGCGAACAACAGGCCGGCCGCAATCATGCTGGGTGCAACCAACCGGGGATGTCGTGACAGAGCGAGTGTTTGCAGGGTCAGGAGAATTCGCATGAGTTTGTGTCCAACGATGGTCATTTGCCAGCGGCCAGGCATCGTGTGCGTGCCCATCCGTGCGGCGGTGGGGAGATCGCACAATATTTACCGGCAGTCGCTGTAAACTGCGCTCATGGCCGTCTGCGTGCCGGCGCCGCGAGTCAACGCCGCGGCATGAGCCATCCTTTGTGTGGGTAGCCCCCGTTTACCAACCGGTTACACCGGTGGCGCCTCCCGGTGGATGCCTTATCGCGGTGATTCAGAGAATTCCTCGCAAAAGGACAATGCGCGGAACGCTCCCTCGCGGAGGGCTGTGGCGTCGTACCGGCCCCGTTGGCCGTTGCTTTTTCCATGTCGTCTGAATATCTTTCGGGCAAATTTTTCAAGGATGCAACCACGCCGGAGGGTCAACCGACCCCCGCCATTTGCCGCTGCGCCAGCCCTCTGCCGCCTGCGAGGACGAAAGCCTTCTGTGTGTTCAATCGCGTGCGCACCGCGCAAACAGGGGCATGCCGGCGCGTTTTCACTCGCAGCGAGCGTGGTGGCGGAGCGCAACTTGTGCCGGTTGGGGAAACGCCAGTTGCTGGCGGGCAGGGTGGTGGCGGTGTTGCCGGCCCAAAGCTGTTGCCTCGGCTGCAGGCGCACGCGTCCGCACGAAACTTCCTCAAAAAATGACCATGCCACTCTCCAAATTTCACGCCGTTTTGCCGGGACTGATCTTGTTGTTCCTGCCCGCGGCCGGACTCGTCGGTGCAGTTCATGCCCAATCGCCCCCTTCAAAAAAAGATTCGACTTTTTCGCCTCCGCACCGCGATTTTTTGGCGCGCCGCCTGGCGGAAATGGGGTTGAATCCGCGCGGCGAGCTGGCCGTGTTTGGCGGCAATCTTTTTTCCGCCATGCTTCCCCGCGCGCCGGCACCCGGGCAGATTTTGCTGCCGGCGAATTACCGCCTGGGGCCGGGCGATGTGCTGGGGATTTATTTGCTCGGCCAGGCGCAGCGCAATTTCGAAGTGACGGTGCTGCCGGAGGGTGCAGTTTACATTCCCACCACCGGACTGGTAGACGTTGCAGGCCTGACGCTGGCGCAGGCGCGCACCAGACTGCAGCAGGAAATGTCGCGCTATTTCAATACCCGCGAGTTTGCCGCCACGCTGTTGCAGGCCAAAACCGTGGTGGTGGAAGTGGCCGGGGAAGTGCGCCATCCCGGCCGCCATACCCTGAGCGGTTTGCAGACCGTGCTCGATGCCATAGAGCTGGCAGGTGGCGTGTTGCCGACGGGTTCCCTGCGCAACATTCGCGTGCACAATCGCCCGGGTGGGGAGACGCGCGCCGATCTTTACGCAATTCTGTTGCAGAACGAACCGGTGGCGTCCGGCTTGTTGCAGGCGGGTGATCGTATTTTTGTGCCGCCGGCGCAGCGCTGGGCTGCGGTTGCCGGTGAGGTGCATCGGCCGGCGATTTTCGAGCTGCGTGACGACGGGTCGGATTCCCTGGCGGGACTTCTGCAACTGGCCGGCGGCCCGACTGCGCTGGCGAATCTGCAACAGGTTGAATGGAGCCGCCTGGAGCCGGATGGCCGGCGCACAACCCGGATGATCGATCTGACCGCAAGCGGCGGTTGGCGCGTGCGCCACGGCGACCGCGTGACCCTCTTTTCAAAATTACAAAATGTCGAACGCACACAGGTGGCCATCTACGGCGAAGTGAATTCGCCGGGGGTGTATGCTTTTGAAGAGAGCCTGCGCGTCGGCGATCTGATCAAGCACGCCGGCGGGCTGACCCGTGCCGCGTATCTGCTGGAGGCCGAGGTGGTGCGCATCGATCCGGGCCAGCCGCCCCGGCGGGAAAACATCTCCCTGGCCGACGATTCGCTGGCGGTGCATGATCCCTTCCTGCACGCGGATGATCAGGTCTTTATCCGTCGCATTCCGGATTGGCGGCTCGGTCCGCTGGTGGAAGTGCGCGGCGAGGTGCGCTTCCCCGGCTGGTATGCCATCGCATGGGGAAAGACAAGTTTGGCGGAGATTTGCAGCCGGGCCGGCGGCCCGACGCCAGAGGCCTCGCTGCGCGAAGCGCGTCTGTATCGTCGTCGGAGCAGCAGGCCGCCAACGCCGGAAGAGGGTGAATTTTCCCTGCCGGTGGAGATGCTCAGTGCCCTTGAGCAGGAAAAGTTGAAATTCGAATTCCACCGGCAAACCAGCACCATTGTCAGTGTGAATTTCGAAAAACTCCTGCGCCAGGCCGATGCACGACACGACGTGCTGCTCGAGCCGGGCGACCTGATCGAATTTCCGCGTGCGAGCCGGCTGGTATATGTCACCGGTGCCGTGGGACTGCCCGGCGGCGTGCCGCTGCTGGCCGGCGGCCGGGTGCGGGACTACGTGGCCCGCGCCGGCGGGTTTGCCTGGAATGCCAGCCGCCATCGCGTCAAAGTGGTGCGCGCCACCGGGGAGGTGATGGATGATGAAGAAGCCGGTGTATTGGCGAGCGGGGATACCATCTGGGTGCCGACGCGCGGCGAAGGCAGCACATGGAGAACACTGCGCGATGTAATAACGGTGATGGCGCAACTGGCGACCATCTATTTGGTGATCGATCGCGCGCCGGGGAATTGAAAAAATCCGCTCAGGCGGACTCGCGCCATCGCCGCGCGACCGCCCGCCAGCATCATTGCGCGGACATCTCGTCATGAACAGCAGTGAATCTGGTTCGACTCGCGCATTTTTCAGGGGCCGGCACGGTGTTTTCCGGGCGCACCGACAACGAATAGCAGTACAACGTTAAGTTGGCACCTCCACTCCCCAATGTCATTCTGTGTAAGAATTTTCTTGAGTGCGTGGGATAATGTCAGAATAAGCATCAATCCCGGTACTCGGGAAGATTCCCACGAAAATGTCGTGGCGCAGGCTTCCAGCCTGCTGCAGACAAGAGGTCTGCGCTACATTTTCATTCCGATGGGTGTCCATACGGGCAGGGCAAATTCCTCCGGAATGACAGTTTGGGGTTGCGGAGTGGATTTTAGAACTTGACGTTGTCGTAATAGTTTCTCATCAGCACGCAAAAAAATTCTCCGCGGGTATATCTTCCCACCGGTGTGCAGAACATCACCTGCGCGGGTATTTTCCCCTTTGCTTTTTGCGGCAGTGCGCCTTACATTGCCCGGTCTGCAAGAATGAAACCGTCTGCGCGCGGTATCGCAGTCATCCGGACGGTTCGGCAGCGGGGATACCGGGGAACAAGCAACAAAAAAACGGACAGTGGCAAACCCACAAAGCGAAAGGAGCTCGAGGTGACGGCGAAAGAATACATTCAGTTGGAAGAGAACTACGGCGCCCACATTTATCATCCGCTCGACATCGTGCTGGAACGGGGCGAGGGTGTGTGGTTGTATGACGTCGAAGGCAACCGCTACCTCGACTTTCTGAGTGCCTACTCCGCGGTGAGCCAGGGGCACTGCCATCCGCGCATTTATCAAGCGATGGTGGCACAGGCAAAGAAGCTGACGCTGCCGTCGCGCGCCTTTCGCAACAATCAAACCGGCCTGTTCTACAAGGAGCTGGCGGATTTGTGCGAGATGGAAATGGTGCTGCCGATGAACTCCGGCGCGGAAGCGGTGGAGACCGCGGTGAAGACGGCGCGCAAATGGGGCTACATGAGCAAGGGCATTCCCGACAATAAGGCCGAAATCATCGTGTGTACGGGCAATTTTCACGGCCGCACCACCACGGTGATTTCGTTCTCCTCCGAGCCGCAATATCGCCGGCATTTCGGACCGCACACCCCGGGCTTCGTCTTCGTGCCCTATGGCGACAGCGAGGCCCTGGCACGGGCCATCACGCCGCACACCGCTGCGTTTCTGGTGGAGCCGATTCAGGGTGAAGGTGGCATCTTGATTCCGCCAAAAGGCTATCTGGCCAAAGTACAGGGGATCTGCCAGCAGAACAAGGTGCTGGTCATGATGGACGAAATTCAAACCGGTTTGGGCCGCACCGGCAAACTGTTCGCCTATCAACACGAACCGGGAGTGAAACCCGACGTGCTGATTTTGGGCAAGGCCCTGTCCGGCGGATTTTATCCAGTGTCGGCCGTGGTTTCCAGCCGCGCGATTCTCGGCAATTTTCGCCCGGGCGATCATGGCAGCACGTTCGGCGCCAATCCGCTCGCCTGTGCCGTGGCGCGTGAAGCGCTGCGCGTTCTGCAGGAGGAAAAATTGGTGGAACGCTCGGCCGAGTTGGGCCATTACTTCCTCGAACGCCTGCGCACCATCAACAGCAGGCACGTGAAGGAAATGCGCGGCCGCGGCTTGTTCATCGGCGTGGAATTGAAGCCCGAAGCCGGCGGCGCACGCCGTTTCTGCGAAGCCCTGCGGGATGAGGGTTTGCTCTGCAAGGAAACCCACGAACACGTGATTCGCTTCGCCCCGCCGCTGGTGATCACCCGCGAGGACCTCGACTGGGCCTTCACTCGCATTAAAAAGGTTCTGGAGACGATGAATTGAGCAGCAGCGCCGCGGCGCCGCCCTCACACAATCCTTTGCAAAGGCCAGCGAGGCCATCGCGCTGGCCTTTCGTGCGTCAGGAGTTCACTTCGCCGGAGTGCTGCATGCGAGTTGCAAGCTGTTTCGCCGCTTTTCTGTTGCTCGCCGGATGGGCGCCGGTGCTGCCGGCACAATCCTTCACCGGCATCGTGCAGCAGCGCCACTTCGCCGTGCCGCGCGAAATTCTGTTTACGCTGGCCGGCGGCATAACGGAAGCGCCGACGCCCGAGGAGGAAGCTTTCGGTTTCCCGCCTGCCCGCGTGCTGCAACAACCGGTGGAGCAGTTGCTTGCGGCAATCAAAAAGAACGGGGCCGCGCTGCCGGCGGATCATTTCACCTACTATTTTGCCGAGAACGGCATGCGGGTGGATGCCGATTTGAACGCCGGCCACAGTCTGTTCGGCAAAAAAATCATCTATCTGGTGCGGCCGCAGCAAAAACAGAACTGGCTGCTCCTGCCGGCGCAACAGGCTTATCTGGAATTGAGTGCGGAAGAGGGCCGGTCTGTGCTGCTTTCCGCGCGTGACGTGTTGCAGAGTCTCGCACAGCGGGGGGCGGCCTCGACCGCAGCGGACGAGCTGCCGGAATTCAAAAAGACCGGTGAACAAAGCACGATCAACGGGCTGCCCTGCCTGCGCTATCTCAGCAAGGGCCCGGGCCAGGCCGCCGAACTCTGGGTGACCGCGGCGCATCCCGGTTTGCGCCGGGCCTTCGACACCCTGCTCGGCGAAATGCAGCTCGGCGATCTCACCGGCTGGCAGAGCGACGCCTGGAGAAGGCTGGCCCACGCGGGCGTGCCGATGCTCGCCAAACACCTCTCCCCGCACGGCGGCATGCATGTGCTCGAAATCACCAGCATCCAGCCGCGTGCTGTGAGTGCGGCGCAATTCGAGCTGCCGGCGGACTATCAGAAGCTGGATCTGCAGCAACTCCTGCAGGAAATACTGTTGAAAAAATTCGTGCGCTGATCACCCGTGCCCGCGGGCCGCGCCACCGTCCTTGTTTGACGACACCCTGTGCCGCGATTCCGGCAAACCGCCGGGATCGCCACGATTTCCCCTTTCCCACCACAGCTCAGCGCAACAACACGACATGGGAACGCGCCTGAATTTTTGGCCCAGTCGGCCGGCCGCCTGCTGCGCCCGGGCGTTGCATCGGCCTCTCGGATTCACCACAACTGGAGGAACACATGACATTCCGAATTCTCCCGGCGGGGGTGATGGTGTTGCTGTTGGGTTATGGCTGCAGCTCGCCACCGACGATTGCCGTGCTCACCGACTATGGCTGGAACGATCCCTATGTCGGCGCGCTTTATGGCACCATTCTCTCCATTAATCCCGCGGCGCGGCTGACCGCCATCACCCATGCCGTTCCGGATTATGACGTGCGGGAAGCGAGCTACCTGCTGGCGACGGTGGCCAATGAATTTCCCGCGGGCACGATTTTCCTGGCGGTGGTCGATCCCGATGCCGGTGGCAGCCGCCGGCGCATCATCATCGAAACACAGGATGAAAAGTACTTCGTCGGGCCGGACAACGGCGTGTTCACCGACGTCATCAAGACCGCCGGCTTGAAACGCGCGGTGGAAATCAGCAACGTGTTGTGGTACCGCCGGGGCGTCACCTCCACGACTTTCGAGGGCCGCGACATTTTCGGTCCGGCGGCCGCGCATCTGTCAAAAGGGAAAAAGATCACCGATGCCGGCAAGCAGATTTTTGATCCCGTGCAGTTTGACCGCACGCCCGCGAGCCTGACGGAGAGCGGCATCACCGGAGAGATTTTGCATCGCGATCATTATGGCAATCTGGTGACCAACATTCAGGCACCGATGCTGGCGAAGGCGGGCTGGCGCGCGGGCATGGCGCTCGAATGCCAGGTGAAAGGCCAGGTCGTGCCGGCGACCTTCGTCGAGCGGCGCGGCGCCGCCAGCCGGGGCGCGTTCATTCTGATCTTGAATCATCAAGGCTTTTTGGAGCTGGCGCGCACTCTCGACAGTGCCGGTGACAGCCTGAATGCCGGGGCGGGCGAAGTCGTGCTGGTGCGCACCGCCGGTGCCGGCAGCCCGGCAACAACGACGACTGCCACCGTGGTTACGCCCCGGGTATCGCCCCGGGCAACGGCTGCGAAGTGAGGGGGCGGCAGACCCTGCCCTGCAGGCCACATTCCTGGCAGAAGTCTCAGCCTCGCAGCCTTGAGCACGCATTGCTGCGGTCAGTTATTTTGTTCCCGGTGATGTCCGAGTCGCCACAACCCCGCTGCCAAAGAAAAAAGCCCGGCGCGAGCAAATGGCCGGCCGGGCCATGTCCAGAAATGCCGAAGGACTCTTGGACCTGAGAGGGGTGAGTCCTCTGATATTTCGCAAAGCCTAGTCACCACTAAAGACCGCGCGTTCGCGCGCTGTCATCTCGAATACCGTCCGCAACACCCTCTCCTGTGCCGGCGTCAGCGTTTGCTTGCGGCGGGCCATGACCCGCTTCGCCACCGCCAGCGCCTTGTCCAGCGCATACGTTTCGCTCCTCTCCACCCCGCCCCAAATGAACGAAGGGATGAATTTATCCGGATAGCCCGCGCCGAAAACGTTGCTCATCACCCCCACCACCGTGCCGGTGTTGAACATGGTGTTGATGCCACTCTTGGCATGGTCGCCCATGAACAAGCCCACGAACAGCGAGCCGCTGTCCACCATTTCGCCGTCAATGTAAACTTTCACCGTCCCATAATTGTTTTTCAAATCGCTGTTGTTGGTATCGGCACCGAGATTGACCCATTCCCCGAGATAGGCATGGCCGAGAAAACCTTCATGCTGCTTGTTGCTGAAGCCATGCACGATGCTCGCCTCCACTTCTCCGCCGATTTTGCACACCGGCCCAATGGCAGTGCCTTCATAAATCTTCGCCCCCATCTTGATCATGGACTTTTTGCCGACATACAGCGGCCCCTGCAGGCAGGCATTGGCCATGATCGTTGCGCCGGCGTCGATGAAGATCGGGCCGTCTTCGGCATCGAGCACAACACCGGGCTTGAGCGTTGCCCCCGCGGCCAGATGGATGTTCCCGGCCTCGAGCAGCGTCACGCCCGGACAAATTCGACCGAGCAGTTGCCCGCCAAGATTGGCCTCTTTGAAATCCCGGATCAATTCCGCAGCGTTGTTGTTGACCAGATCCCAGGGGTAATTGACAAAGCGTCCCGCGATCTCATGCGTGATGGCGTTGGCGGGACCGGGCGGCAGGACAAAGGGAGAGGTGGCCGGTGCCGCGGGCTCCGGCAGTCCCGCCGGCAGCCACAGAGCGACCATTTCGCCGGCATGTTGCCAAATCGCCGGGCGGCCCTCCGCCACCGGCCAGGTCTCAAACAGAAACCTGCCATTCACGAACAGGCACGGCCCGCCGGGCGCGTGATTGACCATCGCCTGGGGCCACAACTCCCGCACCCGTTCCGCCAAATACGGCCGCACGAAAAGGTGCAGACCGGCGCCGGGATAATGCCGGACGATTTTTTCCAGCAGGGACGACATGCCACAGCGCAAATCGAACACCGGCCGCGTGAGACTCAAAGGATACAGCCGGTTGCAATGATCATCTTCGAAGACGCAGAGTTGGAGAGACATGGCGCATCACCGTTACCCTTTTCATCCAAAATATCCCCAGCCCGCTTTCGCTGCCAGACTGCGATTTGAATCGCGAATAGATTTTAATCCGCAATTCACAAACAAATCTTCCCCAACACCGTCGCCGCGGCGGCGCCGGTCACCGCAGGCACATTGCCGGCATGCCCCGACACGGTTTCATTGGCCAGCAGTGCAAACAAAATCGCCTCCTTGGCCTCGCTGGGTATGCCCAGTTCGCTGGAGGTGATCACCGTCACGCCGGCGAACTTGCGGCGCAATTCCTGCATGAGCACGGGATTCTGCGCGCCGCCGCCACTCACCACCAGCTCCTCGATGGGGCCGCCATGCTCCTGCAGAAGCTGCGCCCCGCGCCAGATCGTTTCCACCGTCAGCGCCGTGGCAGTGGCCACAATATCCTCATGCGCGAGAAAATGCTGCAAGCCGCCCAACATGGCCTGTTCAATGAAGGCCTGGCCAAATTCCTCGCGGCCGGTGGTTTTCGGCAGCGGCCGGGAGAAATAGGGATGCTGCAGCAATTGTTGCAGCAGCTCCGCCGACACCCGGCCGGAGGCGGCCACCGCGCCATTGGCATCGAACTCGCGCGCGAACAGCTTCTGCATCAAGCCGTCGATCACCATGTTGCCCGGGCCGGTATCACAAGCCCTCACCTCCTCCAGGCTGCCACCCTTTTTCAGCAGGGTCAAATTGGCGATGCCGCCGAGGTTTAAAACCCCGCGCGTTTTCTCCGGCGAGCGCAGCAGCAGAAATTCCAGCAGCGGCACCAGGGGCGCGCCCTGGCCGCCGAGCGCCATGTCGGCGGCGCGGAAGTCCGCAATGGTGATGATGCCCGTGCGCCTGGCAATCACGCTGGCCTCGCCGATTTGCAGCGTGCCGCGGGTCGCCACCCCGGTAATCGCCTCGGCATTGGGCAGATGATGAATGGTCTGGCCGTGCGACCCGATCAAATCGATTGCCGCAGTCGCAATCCCCGCGGTTTGCGCCAGCGCCAGTGCCGCCTGCGCAAAGCATTCGCCCACCGCCACGTTCAACCGGCAGATTTGATCGACCGTGCCCTGCCCCGGCAACGAGGCGCGCAGAAGTTGCCTGCGAATCTCCGCAGGATAGGAATAATGCTCGAACGCCAGCAGCTTGAATTGCACGCCCGGTCCGTTGCCGCTGAACCGCACCAACGCCGCGTCGATGCCGTCCGCCGAGGTGCCGGAATTCAAGCCGATGATGAGCCGCTCGGGTTGCTGCGCAATCCGCAACAAACGCTGCATCGGTTCGCCCAGGGTGTTCATGCTCTCCCAAAACTCGTGCTGATTCCATCGAATTGACGAGGCGCAACGACGGCGGGAAAATAACGGCAAGCATGCAGAAATGCAAAGACATTTACGGCGGTGTGACGGGCAAGTAAAAACGGCGGCACTCTCCGAGTGCCGCCGTTCCGGTAACTCCTGGGGAGTTGCCCGCACGGTCTCGCAGGAAACGCTGTTGTTCCCGCAGGGCCGGGGGCCGCCCCGCTTCAATGGCGGCCTGGCGACAATCCGGGCCTGATCAGCCGCTCACGGCAGCAGCACCATCTTTCTGCGTTGCTGAAAAGCCGCGGTTTTCAGGCTGTAGAAGTACACCCCGGCCCCAACGCGCTGACCATGATCATTACGGCCGTCCCAGCGCACCACGTGCACACCCGCGGGGAAGCGGCCGCTCACCAGCGTGCGCACCAGTTGCCCCGTGACATTGTAGAGGCGGATGCTGACTTCCGAGGCCTGCGGCAAATCATAGCGAATTGCCGTCTCGGGATTGAAGGGATTGGGATAGTTCTGATGCAGCGCGAAACGATCAGGCAACGGGGTTTCGTCCTGCCCCTCCTGCACGCCGGTAAGCACCGGTTTGTAGATGATGGTGAAATACTGCGCGCTGGTGCCGGTCACCACGAACGAAGTGGTGCTTTTCATGTCGGCAATGCGCAGCGCACCGGTGCCGTCGAAACCGTCGCGCAGCTCCCACGTGCCGGCGCCCAGCCTGCCGGCATCCCAGCTCACCGTCGTGCTGCGCGGTGTGGGCGGCGGCACATTGCCATGCGGATCGACTTCCAGCACCCATTTCGATTCCGGCGTGTTGATCGCGCGCGTGTCCTTCGCAAACGGCCCGCCGGTGAAATTCAACTCCCACAACTGCAGGTTGGTGGTGAATTGCGGCGCGGTTGGTGGGGCCGGCAAAGTACCAGTGCCGCTCGTGCCCGCGCCAATCACCACACTGCTCACGTTCACCGCCGCACCCGACTCCTGCCCGGTGGCGGTAATGGTCGCCTCCCACGCCAATTCCCCGGCAATCGCCGGTGGCGCCGCCGCATTGATTGCCTGCGAGAGCCACAGGCTGCAGGGTTGCGCACAACTCACCCACACCGCCTCGCCGGGAAGCACTTCAGTGGTGGCCACATAGCCGGTTTGCGGAATGAAACGGAACATCGCTTGAATGGCGTTGGCGGGTTTGGTCTGCGGCCTGGCCGCCTGATCATAAAGCCCGCCGATCAAGTTCCAGCCTTTGGCGAGCTGATAACCCGCTTCCGCCACCGGCAACCCGGTGACGGTTGCGCTGCTGCCCTCACTGAGACTCAACCAGAAACCCGTGGCCGGCTCGAGCTGATCAATGGCCTGGTAACCCTCCCCCGGCACGAATTTGAACGCGGCCTGCGCTTTGGGGAACAGCCCGCGCAAGGAGGGTTCGATGCTCTCGACCGGCAGGGAAGTCAAGCTCCAGCCTTTGGGTTTGTTCAACGTCACAGTGCGCTCCAGGAAAGTCGAACCCACCGTGAAGGAACCATCACTGGTTTCGACCGGCTCCGCGCCGCCGTTGAACTCGAAATGACTGAAGGCCAGCGGCGTCCTTTCGTCGAGTTTGCCCGTCACTTCGAACAACAAATGCAGCAAGACGCCGTTGCCCTCCAAAGCCGGCCCCGAGGCCTTCATCTCCAGCAGGCCGGGTTGTGCTGTGTTGAGATCGACCGCCCAGGCTGCGTTCAGCATGGTATTGCGCGTGTCGAACTTGCCGGTCGGCTGCAAAATCCCGGGGTCGAACCTGATGCCGGCGGCAAAGCTTCCCAGGTCGCGCCCGAACACATCGTTGTTGATTTGAATCGGAATGCGCACCAGGCGCTTGGGCAGAGCGATGCTGTTCGGCAGCGAAACCCTGATCGGATGGCGCTCCCGCTTGAAGGGAATGAAAACCGAGGCAACGTTGTAACGGGTGTAGAAATCGCCGCTGAGGTTGCTGAAGCCGGTGGCCGTGGTTTCGACGGTGTAGCTGCCGCCCTCCAACAGGCCGCCGGTGGCACTGGCGAAAATACTGTTGCCATAGATGCCGTCATTCGGCTGGCCGTCGCGATGCTTGCCGTCATCGAAAAGCTGGAAGGGGAGAAACTGGTTGTTGGGCAACCCGAGTTGGCCGCGCACCTGCGATTTCAACACCGGCAGGCCGCGCTCGATCAGCCGCAGTTGCACCAGCAACGGCAGCCGCAGCCCGAACTCCTCCACGGTCAGTATGCCTTTGAGATGAGAATACCCCGAGGCAGAGAGAAACATCTTTCCCACTCGCGCGGCACGCGCCACCACCAGCCACAAGCCGCGTTCGGGCTTGCGCACGGTGTAGGAGGCGAGCGTGGCGTCTTCGAGATAGTCAATCAAAGGATCACCCGCGGCGACGCCGGGATCAATTGTCTTGCCGCCGGGCGTGCGCAGCTCGAACAGCAGCGTCGCCGGTTTGCTGTCGAGTAGAAAACTGAAGCGCATTTCATCCACCGAAGCATCGACGAACACGCTGTCGCTGTACTGGTCCTGGTAGTATTTTCTGGAAACATGCCGCATCATCTGCCGGCCGGAGGCGATATTCAGGGAAGCTTGATAGCTCTTGATCAACTCCAGGCCGCCGGTGGCGCTGGTGATGAGCCCGGGCTCATCCTGCTTGCCGTGGGGCGCTGGTGCGGCACCCAGCCCGTCGGCGCCGGCAAAGAAATACTGCCCGCCCGTCATGCCGGCGATGTATTGCAGCGAATCTTCATCGATGTCCACCCCGGAGGTGGCAAAGCCGATGGTATAGACATCGGTGCTGCCCGGCAGCAGCGGCGTCACCTGGCGCACCCACGGCGCGGTGTTGCTCATGCCGTCCGACATCAGGATGATGGCCTGCGGGTAATGCGGCGGCACCGCGAGCAGAAACTGGCCTTGCGCAGTGACCAAACCGCCGCCGATCGAAGTGGCCCCGCCGGCGGTGATGGCATTGATGGCGGCAATGGCATTGTCTTTCACTGCTTCCGAAGTGATGTTGGCAAGATTGAAATTGACGAACACGTTGTGATCATAGCTGGTGACGGCCACGCGGTCGCCGATGTTCATGAGACGCACCACTTGCGCGGCCGCGTTGCGCGCCGCGCTCAGCTTGGGCGGCGTCATGCTGCCCGAGCGGTCGATCGACAGCGCAATGTCCACCGGCTCCGGCTGCAGGGTGATGACTTTGCGGGCGATCAGCTCCTGCAGCGCGCGATTGACATTCAGCCGGCCATAGCCCAGTTCCAGTGAATGGCCCGGCCGGGTGGCGTCATGGTTGTAGTTGTAACCGCCCACGCGATCGGCACTGACTTGCAAGATGTCCTGCACTTCATCGGGCGTGAGTGAAGGATCATAGGAGAGCAGCAGGGCGGCGGCGCCGGCCACATGCGGCGTGGCAGATGAGGTGCCGTTGAAATCACTGACATAATCGCCGGCATCGTAACCGTCGGCACCGGCGCGGTCGGTGGTGAAAATGTGCACGCCGGGCGCGGCGATGTCCAGGCTGTCGCCCCGGTTGCTGCCCCAGGCAGTCTCGCCATCACAGCTTGTGGGACTCTTGCGTTCGTCGCACTCGCTGGTGGCGCCCACCGCAATCGCGGCCTCCACGCGCGCCGGGAAGCGTACCGAAGTTTCATCGAAATTGCCGGCGGCAAAGCAAACCACCACGCCGTCGTTTTTGGCGTTGACGATGGCACTGCGCAGCGCGGTGACATCGCCGCTGGCAATCCAACTGCAGCTCAACACCATGCCGTCGTAATTCGCCGACATGGCGGCGGCATAGTTGATGGCATCGGCGCGATTCTGATTCATGCCTGCGGTGAGATTGATGCGCAGCGGCAGAATGCGGCAATTGTGCGCCACACCGGCCACGCCCATGGCATTGTCGGTCACTGCGGCGGCGATGCCGGCGCAGGCGGTGCCGTGATTACCCTCATCATCGGGATTGTTGTCGTCATCGTCGAAGTCCCAGCCGATGAGATCATCGCTGCGGCCGTTGCCGTCATTGTCGATGCCGTTCAAGTCCCCGGGATCCAGCACCCAATTGCCGCCCGCCAGCTCCATGGTCTGGCCGTCGCCATCGGCATCCTCGCCGAGATTCTGCAGAATGTTGGGCCGCAGATCGGGATGATCCCAGTCCACGCCGGTGTCGATGATCACCACCACCACGTTGGCGTCGCCGCGCTCGATATCCCAGGCCTCGCGCGCATCGATGTCGGCATCGGCCGTGCCGCCGGTGGCGCCGGTGTTGCGCAGCGCCCATTGCTGGGCATAGGAGGCGTCGTTGGGATCAAAGGCAAAATCATTGAAGCCGATGTAGCTGGGCTCGGCGAATTTCACCTGTGGCAGCCGCATGAATTCCCGGATGGTTGCAAACAGCTCCCGATCCGGCGGCAGGCTGAGCGTGTAATAGCCCGGCGTCCACTGCTTCTTCACGATCCTGCAGCCGGCATTGCGGATGATCGCCAGCATTTCCGCCTCCGGCAGCCGCTCATCGAATTGCACGGTGAACTCATCCGGCATGAAATAGCGCGTATAGCCGTCCTGATCGATCATCACCGGACAAATTGCCTGCACCGTTCCGCTGGCGCGGAGCTGCGCGGCCACGGACTCCAGATCGCTGCCGGCGGGCAGACGGTACACGCCAAAATCATAACGCGCAAGGGCCTCATGCACCACGGTCAGACGACTTTGCACCACAGCCGCCTCCGCGCTCGCACGGTCGAGCCTTTTTGCCTTGACGGCAAAACGCACCATGATTTCATCCGGTTTGGGCATGAAAACGAAGTGCTTGCCGAACAACTTGTCGGTAAAGGAGTAATCGGCCGGGCTCTGCGTGCGGCCACTGCGGCTCGCGGTGAGAATCAGCACACCGCTTGCCATCAGCGTCAGCAAACTCAACAACGCCCGCCGCACCATGGTCACTTTCCTTGCCATTGTGCTCTCCTGTTTGAAAATGAAGAAGTGAAAGACTGCGGCAACCGGACGACAGGTTGCCAGTTATGAATGGTCTGAAACCTCGCAAAGCCCCCATCCCCGCCACCACCCTCGTGTAGCGTCCTGTGCCCGGCTTGACCCCGGCGACAAACATCTCACGGGATGACCACGGGAATACTTTTGTAGTAGACCCTCAAGGTCGGTGCCTGAAGGCACGACTAAGAAAGCTCATTTTCATCGTGACGGGTTTGCAAATGCACACGGTAAATTAACACGAGAATACCGTAGCACAGGCTGCCAGCCTGCCAGAAAATGTCCGGGCAATGTCGTCATCGTACTGGATGAACAAGCGCGCATGACAACTATTCCCCCCAAATCCCCACCGGGAATATTTTTCGAGCCGCCAAGCCGCCACATACGCCAGGCAATACCAACCTGACGCTCCTCGCAGTTCAAACCTGGCACGAAACGGTCTGCAGGCAGGCAAGATGTCTGCCTTGTCTTTTCAGCGCGATGGCTGTGCAGCAAAGCCATCGGCGTTTCCCCGGCGATTGCTTTTGTCAAAACCCCGGCAAAACAGAAGCCGAGACAGTTTCAGACAGCCTCTGGCTGAAATTTGAAAAGCGCCCGCACCAACAGCAGAAACCAATTGCCGCGGCAATTCGCAAAAAAAAATCGAGGGAAGGAAAAGACGAGTATGGGAAGTGGAGACGGGGGTACTCGAGCGGGGCTGCAAAGAGATCGTCGCGAACGGGACTGAGGAGCGTCCATCTCGGCGGGCAGAAATTCATAGTACTCCCGCACGGTAAGCATGGTGGGAATGATTCAACCCAAAGGCTTTTTCGAGGAGTCCAGGCCTGCGGCGAAAACAACTCCACCAGAGTCAACTGATTGTAGCTCGCCACGCTGAAAGGGAAGAGCATGACTCATGCCCGAAGTGCAATACTTGTTTTGATGGATGGGGCTCACCGACATAGATTTCCCACGCCCACTTGGCCAGATCGGCACAATGTTTCAATCCTTGTTTTGATGTATCCACCCGGTGAACCCATCTTGAAGCTTGCCGAAGCAAGAGGTATTTTCGAACTTTTTTCGGCGCGCGCTTTTGTGGCAACCAGCCGGAAAGGGCAACCGAATGGCGATTCAGCCAACGACACTGTGGCCGGGAAAGATCTTCCAAAAAGTGACCTCTCCGGACAGGGAGCCGGATCGCGGCGGAGGAAGTGAACGAACGGCAGTAGGGAGAATACGCTGCTGGCAGGAAATATCAAATCACCAATCTTCGGTGATCTCTTCGCCGATCTTTTTGAGCGTGCGGGTGTCTTCCGCAGGGGCAAGGACAATCGCTTCGCGGCGCAAATGTGCCGGCAGAGGATTGCGGCCGGGGAGTTTGGTGGGAGTCGCCTTTTTCGCGCGGCGGGTGTAGGTGATGGCGTGGTGGCAACCGGGGCAGCCGGCTGGCGATCGTCATGCAGCGCGATTTCGAGTTGCTGATCGTTGGCAGCAGGAATGAAGCGCTCGCGCTTTTGGCCAAAGAGCTGGCGCTTGAGTTGTGCCAGTTCTTGACACACACGCTGATATTCGATCAGCAATTCTTCATACGTGAGAGTGCACGCCGTCGCGATCATGCTCTAATTAATAAGCACACTTCGCGCGAAAACCTGAATCTAATTTCATGCCAAAAATTTTTTTGAGAAGATTATGGCGCAGCAGAGGAGGATGACCGAGCATACCGCCGGCGGCGCTTGATCGAGGTGAGATCGATGCCTTCGAGAATGAGCAGCAGCTCGTCGTAGCGCAACTCCAGGGAGGTGTGGTTGGCGAAATTGTCGGGCAGTTGAAAGGTGCCCTGCTCCAGGCACTTGTAGAAGAGCCAGAAGCCGGTGCGATCCCAGAGCAAGAGTTTCATGCGGTCACGGCGGCGATTGAGAAACACGTGGACGTCGCCACTCATGGGTTCGCGCGACAGTGCCTGAGTCACGAGTCCCGAGAGCCCATCGCAGCTCTTGCGCATGTCGGTGGCATGGGAATAGAGATAAAATCTCAGGCCGGGAGAGAGTGCGATCATGGCTCTACTCCGGCGGCGCGCACGAGACCGGTGAGCAATTGCACAGCGATGTCGCCCGAGAAATGGACCAACACGCCGTTGGGAAACTCCAGGGTGCAGGATGCGGCGCGGTGGGCGGCCGGCTCAAGCTGGAACGGAACGAAGCCGGGGGCGGCGGGGCTCAAATTGGGAGCTTGGCTTTCAGCGGCACGGTACTTTCGCAGCCAGGTGAGAAACGTGGGGTAAGGCAATTGCCTTCTGGTTATTATCTCATGTGGGGTGGACAATTTGAAAATCAACAATCCGCGACGCGCCGCCTCATGGTCGTGCTGCCACTTTCGATCTTCATCATCTTCGCGCTGCTCATTCGCGGCTTGCATATCAGCGTCTCCGCGAGTATCGGCTTCATTGCGCTCTTCGGCGTTGCGATGCTCAACGGCGTCGTGCTGGTGACGTACATGAATCAACTGCGGGCGCAAGGCATCTCCGTGCCTCTCGCCGTCGTGCGCGGCGCTTCAGAGAGATTACGTCCGGTGTTGATGACCGCGCTCGTGGCCTTGCTCGGCTTCATTCCGATGGCGCTCTCGCACGGGGCGGGCGCGGAAGTGCAACGCGCGTTCGCAATCCTTGTCATCGGCGGATTGGTGACTTCGACGCTGTTGACGCTGTTTATTTTGCCGGTGGTGTATCACTGGATGGAAGCGCGGCGCGAGCTTCAAAGAAGGTAGGGCGTATGTGCCGTTTCCGAGCTGCAATGCAATTTGAGGGCATCAATCCCACGAGCCGGTGTGATCACCTGTGGCACCAAAGTGGCAATCTCTCTGCTCCCAGCGGGGTGGTTCACAAGCACGCCTGCGCAGCCCGGTGTCATTCCACCGCCGGTTGCTGTTGCGTCAGACAATGCAATGTGCCGAAGCCCCACACCAAATCCACCGCATGAATACCGATCACCGGCCGGTCGGTGATCAATTCCGCCAGAATGCCGAGCGCCAGCCGGTCGTTGGGATCATTGAAAGTGGGGACGAGAGCCGCGGCGTTGCCGAAGTAGAAATTGGCGTAACTCGCCGGCAAACGGATCCCTTTAAAATAAAGCGGTTCCGGCAGGGGGAGAGGCACCACTTCGATGCTGCTGCCATCCTCCAGGCGCATGTCCTGCAGACGCTCGCGATTTTCCTGCAGCGGTCGATAGTTGGGATCATCCGGATCGCGTTCACTCGCCAGCACCACGGTGCGCGGGGTCACGAAGCGACAGAGATCGTCAATGTGACCGTGGGTGTCGTCGCCGGCAATGCCACGGCCCAGCCAGAGGATGTTGGTCACGCCGAGATGGTCGCGCAGCATGCTTTCGATCTCGGCGCGGCTCATGCCGGGATTGCGCACTTGCGTCACGGAATCGAGCAGGCATTCCTCCGTTGTCAGCAGTGTGCCGCGGCCGTTGACTTCGATGCTGCCGCCTTCCAGCACGAAAGGCCGCCCCTGGTGTCGTGCCTGAAACAGGCGCACGCCCAGCGCCCGGGCGGCGCGCACCGGCACCGCGTTGTCCTTTTGCCAGTCCGGATAGCGTGCCCAGCCATTGAAGCCGAAATTAACGATGGCGGTTTCGCCCGGACGCCGCACGAACAGCGGGCCGGAGTCGCGCGTCCAGCCGCGATTGGTGGGAAAGCGGAAAAACCGCACGCGCTCCTCCTCGACACCGGCAGCGCGCAAAACCCGCCGGGCGGTGGCCTCATGGCTTTTCGATTCAACCAGAATGTGCAGCCGCTCGCCCGGCGCCAGTTTGCGGACAATTTCGCCATACACCCAGGGAATGGGCGCGAATTTACCCGGCCAATCACTGCGGTTGCGCGGCCAGCCCAGCCAGGTGGCCTCGTGCCGCTCCCACTCCGCCGGCAGGTGAAAGCCCCGGGCCGCCGGCGTGCCACGGCGAAAGGTCAGCTCTTTTTTTGCCATGCCTCCTCGCTGAGATAACGCGCCTGCAGCTCACCATAGGCCTCGATGCGGCGATCACGCAGAAAGGGCCAGTTGCGGCGGATTTCCTCGAGATGGCGCACATCCACCGTGCCGAGTACGATCTCCTCGCGATCTTCGCCGGCCTCCGCCAGGATCACGCCTTGTGGATCGCAGAGAAACGAGGATCCCCAAAACTCAATGCCGGCTCCCGTGCCGCTCGCGGGTGGTTCATGCCCGATGCGATTGGCCGCGGCGACATAGACGCCGTTGGCGATCGCGTGGCCGCGCTGCACCGTACGCCACGCTTCGCGTTGCGCCGCACCATAGCGCGCCTTCTCGTGCGGATGCCAGCCGATGGCGGTGGGATAAAAGAGAATGCTGGCCCCGCGCAGGGCGGTCAGCCGCGCCGCCTCGGGATACCACTGATCCCAGCAAATCAACGTGCCGATGCGGCCCGGCCGCGTGTCAAAAGTCTGGAAACCAAGATCGCCGGGCGTGAAATAGAACTTCTCGTAATAAGCCGGATCATCGGGGATGTGCATTTTGCGGTACAGTCCGACGATCTCGCCATTGGCATCGATGATGGCGGCACTGTTGTGATAAAGGCCGGGGCCGCGGCGTTCGAACACCGGCACCACCAGTGCAACCCCCAGCGCGGCGGCCAGCCGGCTCATGGCTGCGGTGGTGGGCCCGGGCACCGGCTCGGCAAGATCGAACAAGCTGGCGTCTTCGACCTGGCAGAAATACTGCGAACGAAACAGCTCCGGCAGGCAGATGACCTGCGCACCCTGCCGCGCCGCGGTGGTGATCCACTGGCTGGCACGTGCGAGATTGTCATCGGCGTCCCGGCTCATCGCCATTTGCACCAGGCCGATCGTGAAAGCAGTGGGTGTGGACATGGGTGACGGCTCACTCCCGATCACGGGTCAATCCATATGCTGCATTTGGTGTTTGCCTGAAGTTCCCCCCGCAGAAAGCTGCAGGATCGCGTCATAACCTAACAACCAACCGTCAAATGTCAAGCAAAAAACTCGCAGGCCTGCAATCATCACGTCTGCTTGCACACCCGTCACGAGGTGTCGCAAACAACTTGCCTGCCTGCAGGCATTTTCGTGGTAATTGCCATGCCGCGCACGGCACCCATCAGGAGGAAAACGTAGCCCAGCCCTCTTGTCTGCAGGCAGGCTGAAAGCCTGCGCTACGGCATTTTCGTGGCAAACAGTAACGATTCCGTTCCCTGTTTGATCTGTCACGGCTTGGCCGTGGCATTCCTGCAATTCTCATGACAATTGACAGGGCATGCAGCCCGCAATACAATTCGCTTCACCTGCCCAGGAAGTGCTGAACGATTGCAATTCGTCTGTCTGCAAGGCAAAAACGCCCGGCGCGGGGAAAGTGATACCGTGCCCGAAGTTTCACAACGTCGTGGCGGGATAACCTTGCGGGTGTCCGCGCTTTGCGCGTAACAAATCTGAAGTCTGATTCTTTCGGAGAGGATTCAAAGGGGAAAAACACGCTGCGGCGGGCAAGCCGGTTGGAGCGGATGGCTCCACTCAAAGGACTTATCCCAAACGCCGGAAGAACCATGCCCTGCTGCACGTCACGCTGATCCGGTGACCCCTCGCGCCGGCGTGGTGGTCATCAATCGACGGGCCGTGGCCGGCGCGAGGCAGCGGGATCATCTTAAAACATCACGGGGATGAGCACGCCCAGTCCCACGATCACGATGGCATTCAGCGCGATTTTATCGACTTTGTGCGTGGTCTTGCCCAGCAGCAGCAGCATGGCGATGGCGCAGGCCAGCCCCAGGGAAAACTGCACGAACCGCTGATCGTTCGCCATCCAGTGATGAATGCCGCCGCCGATGAAACTCCACCCCAGCGAGATGCCAGTGCTGAGCAGGGCCATGCCCAGCCAGTGCACCCCGAGATCCCGACGGCAGACTGCTTTGCCGGCGTTGTTAAGCATGGCGCTGGTGATCACCCACGAACGTGCAATCAGGTAAAGCATGCAAATGACGCCGACGACATAGCCGGCGATCAGCCATTTCAGAATGGTTTCCATTTTTCCTCCTGTGATTGTCGGATTCATCTGGCAGCGTGCGCCTCCCCGCGGTCTTTTCTGGTTTGACAATGACGGCGCCCGTCGCCATTTGTCACTGCGATTCAGCAACAATCATTCCCGGCCGAAAATGCCGGGAAATCATACAACCAGCAGCCGGCGGTGATTACATGAATGAAAATTGTAATTCGAGTCTTTCCAAAAACGTTCCGGCCCCGCCTGCGCCAGGCTTTCTCACAGCAGGGTGCTGTGGGGACTCCGGGGATTTCGCGACAATGGCCAAACCACTGCAGAGCCCGGTAGGGGGGAACGGTGACATGCGGGCAACACAATGGCCTCGCCGGCCGGGCGCATCGATGCCGGCCGATCGTGTGCCCGCTCCCGGTGCGCGGGGTGTAATCGCCTCACCGTTCCCCCAAAGTCGTCCCGGGATGAACCGCTCATGGCGACAGACAGCAGTTCACGATGTGAGGTAAAGCTTGCTTCTTTCGCGGAAGATGCTAAAATAGGCCCTGTTTTAGTGCACGCACCGGCGCCGCGAGTGCTGCCTGCAGAGCATTCCCATCGTCATCGCAGAGTCGAGCCCAGACATGAGCAACGCCCTGAACCATTTGCGTGTCGAGTATGCCCGGAGCCGGCTGGAGGAGAGCCAGGCTTTGGCGGATCCGTTTCAACAATTTCACCGCTGGTTCGCAGAGGCGCTGACGGCTGATCCGCAGCATGCCAATGCCATGACGCTTGCCACCAGCACGACGCAGGGCCGGCCTTCGGCACGCATAGTGTTGTTGAAAGATTGCGATGCCCGGGGCTTCGTGTTCTACACCAATTTTCACAGCCGCAAGGCCCGTGAGCTGGAGCAAAATCCCCGGGCGAGTCTGGTGTTTTGGTGGCGGGAATTGGAGCGGCAGGTGCGAGTGGAAGGGCAGGTGGAAAAAGTGACTGCGTCGGAAGCGGATGAATATTTCCAGACGCGGCCGCGCGACAGCCAGCTCGGGGCATGGGCTTCGACGCAAAGCGAAATCATTGCCAACCGCCAGGTGCTGGAGCAGCGTTTCCAGGAACTGGCGCACGAGTACGAAGGCCGGCAGGTGCCGCGCCCGCCCCACTGGGGCGGCTTTCGCCTGGTGCCCGAGGTGTTCGAATTCTGGCAGGGACGGCCGAGCCGTTTGCATGACCGGCTGCGCTATCGCCGCAGCAGCGGCGGCTGGTTGCTCGAGCGGCTTGCGCCCTGATGGCGCTGTTCACTTGCAGGGCGGTCATTATTCCCGCCCTCCGGCGTGCCGGGCAGGCAGCGGGCGGCAGAAAAATAAATTTTGGAGATTTGCCATGGCAGCGAGACAGGCTTTGGTCAAATGGGTTGATGGTTTGCGCTTTGTGGGAAAAGCCTATTCGAATCACTCAGTGGTGATGGACGCGGCGGCCGAGGTTGGCGGTGGGGATGCCGGGCTGCGGCCCGGGGAAATGGTTTTGCTGGCGCTTGCCGGCTGCACCGGCATGGACGTCGTGTCGCTGCTCAAGAAGATGCGGGTGGCATTCGAAGCCTTCGAAATCGCGATCGATGCCGAAATGGCGGAGAATTATCCCAAACGTTTTACCAAAATCACCGTGACCTATCGCGTGCGCGGCCGCGACATTCCCGAAGACAAGCTGCAGCGCGCCATCGATCTTTCCCGTGAAACCTATTGCTCGGTGAGCGCGCAATTGCGGCCCGGCACGGAGCTCATCTATCGGTACGAAATTCTGCCGCCGGCTTCATCGACTTGAAAACCGGCGCGATCACAGTTTGCCCATGTCCTCTCCTCCCTCCGTGCGCCGGCTGGCGGTGATCGGCGATCCCATTGCGCATTCGCTTTCGCCGCTGCTGCAGCGCCATTTGATCGAACATTTTGGTTTGCCATTTCGCTATGAGGCGCTGCGCGTCACGGCCGCCCAACTGCCCGGCCTGGTGGCGCGTTTGCGCAACGGCGAGCTGGCCGGCGTGAATGTCACCCTCCCGCACAAGCAGGCGATGGTCCCCCTGCTGGATGATCTGGTCGCACCCGCCCATCGCATCGCCGCGGTCAACACCGTGGTGTGCGAGCGCGGTCTGCTGCTGGGTCACAATACCGATGTGCCGGGCTTCGCCCGCAGCCTGCAAGCCGCCGGCATTGCAGTGCGGCAGGAAACCGTGCTGCTGCTGGGCGCGGGTGGTGCGGCGGCGGCGGTGCTGCTGGCTCTGCTCGAGGCGGGAGTCGATTTGATCTATATCAGCAACCGCGACGCTTCCCGGCCGCAGCGCCTGCTGGCCCGGCTCTCGCCCGCCGGGCAGGCCAAAGTCCGTCTCATCTCCTGGCCGCAACGGTTGGAATTGCTGCAACTGCCGGCGGTCACGCTTGTGATCAATGCCACCAGCGCCGGCATGTGGCCACGGGTGGAAATCTCGCCTGTGCCCGCGGATTTGCTGCATGCCGGTCTCACCGTGGTTGACCTCGTTTACAATCCCGTGACAACCAGGCTGCTGCGCGAGGCACATGCCGCCGGCGCCCGCACCCTTTCCGGGCTGCCAATGTTGATCTATCAGGGCGTGGCGGCACTGGAGTTGTGGAGTGGCCAGTGCCTGGACATCACTGACCTGGTGCCCGAGCTGGAGCAGAAACTGCAGGCTGCGCTCACCGGCAAGTCATGAGCCGGCGCTGAAGCGCTTGCCCGCTTCTCGATTTTAACCCTCCGCCAAATCACTGCCTCGAGGCAAAGCCCGCGATCTCCGCCGCATCGCTATTGTCAAATAAAAACCGCCCGGCCGCTCGCGCGAAACACGCACACATCCCACAAGACGTGCCATCGTCCAGGAACAGGCGCCCGCGCGGCGGTTTTTGCGAAGAGCCGGAAAGCACCCAATGTGCAGCCTCAGCGCAGCAACAGCATGCGTCGCACCGCCGCCGTTTTCCCGTCGATCTGCAGGCGATAGAGATAAACACCGCTGGCCAGCGCACTGCCGTTTTGATCAAGGCCAGTCCAAGAGATTGAATGCCCGCCTGCCGCCTGCAGCGAATCCACCAGACGCTGCACCAGCCCGCCCTGCAGATTGTAGATCGCGAGCTCCACCCGCGCCGGCCGGCTGAGATGATAGTTGATCGTCGTGCCGGGATTGAAGGGATTGGGATAGTTCTGCTGCAATGCAAAATCCGCCGGTTTGTTCCCCGCCCCCGCCACCGCCAGCGCCCCGCCGGGAAAAAACATCTCCAGCGCATTGTCAATGTGCGCCCGCCAGTTGCCCCAACTGTGGCCCTCATGAAACTCGAGATACTTGTAGGTGTAGCCCTTGGCCTGCAAAACCGGCAGGAAGTTGCCGACACGCGCGATCAGGATGTTCAGATCATACGTGCCCATGTCGAGATAGAGCTTCAAATCGAGACGCGGGCTGTTCTCGAAGGCGGCGCGCACGTTGTTTTCCACGTTGCTGGAATGCGCCGCGATGTTGCCGAACACCTCGGGATGCTGGCAGCCCAGCCAGAGCGCAATGTTGCCGCCATTGGAAGCACCCAGCGTGGCGCGGCTGCCGGCCTCGCGGCGCGTGCGGTAGCGGCGATCCACCCAGGGCATGACTTCCTTGACAATGAAGGCCGTGAACTGCTCCTGCAGACTGCCGGCGTACTCCTCCGCGCGTCTGGCGGGATTGGGCGGCACGAACACCGCGAGGATTGGCACGATGCGGTTGTGCGCAATGAGATAATCGATCACATTGTTCGCCTGCGCCAGGGTGAGATATTCCAGGCCGTCGTGAAACAACACCACCGGGTAGTGCGCGCTGGTGGCGGCATAGTCCGGCGGCGTGTAAACCCGAATCACACGGCTGTGGTTGAGCGCAACGCTGAAGAACGTGGTGTCATGCAGACTGCCGTGCGGGATGGCGGGATCGTACTGGATCTCCGGTGGCGGCACATAGGCCGGCATGCGCAGCTCGGAATTGGGCCCGAAACCGCCGGACACGCGGTACGGATTGCGGGGATCGAGCAGCCAGGTGGTGTTGTTGATCACGAACTTGTAATCGAGACGGGCGTCGCGTTCGAAGACACGGCTGAAATACCACAGCGTCGTTGCCGCCAGCCGGGTCATCGGGAAGGCATCGGGATTCCAGCCATTGGCATCGCCGGGCACAGTGACGCGGCTGGCAGTGCCGCGGTAGAGAAAATGCGCCAGCGTGTCCTCCCGCAGCGGCAGCACGGGATGGACTGCGAGAAAGCTGTCAATCAGCGCCTCGTGCTGCGCGGCCGGTGCGGCGTTGACACGCGTGAGAAAATCCTGAAAGGTTTGGGCCGCAACAGGCTGCGTCAACAGCAGCGCCATTGTGAAGCAGGTGAGTTTCTTCATGCTGGTCCTGGTGTGGTTGGGAGAGAGTCTCTGTTCTAAGCAAGGGAAATCAGTTGTGACGGATTCTGTGCGATCGTTGCGATGAACCTGCTGGTGTATCCGGCAGGATTACTGCCCGCGTCCGCTTTTTGTGTTCCGGCTGCAGAAGACTCTGCCGGCCTTGTACGGCAAAGACCACATGAATGCAGATTTGGGTGTAGGTGTTGGCCATTGGTGGTTCTGCTCAGTGTTGAGGTGATACAGGCCGCCCCGATGGGGCTGGGATGGTTGAATAATTCCTGTGCTACAAACAGGGCGTCCCTAACGGGCTATAAACAGGTCGTCCCTAGCGGGACTGAGGGGCGGCCATCTCTCATCTTCAGGCCGCGGCAGAAACAGCTCCAGCGGAGCGGCCTGTTTATAGCTCCGTCCAACCCACAAAATTCAAGCTCCGGAGGAGCGACCTGTTTATAGCACCCCGTGTTGCGATGATACAGGCCGCCCCGATGGGGCTGGGATGGTTGAATAATTCCTGTGCTACAAACAGGGCGTCCCTAACGGGCTATAAACAGGTCGCCCCTAGCGGGACTGAGGGCGTATAGCTCTCATCTTCAGGCCGAGGCGCAAACAGCTCCAGCGGAGCGAACTGTTTGTAGCACCACCCCACCCACAATATTCAAGCTCCGGAGGAGCGTATCCACCCGGTGAACCCATCTTGAAGCTTGCCGAAGCAAGAGGTATTTTCGAACTTTTTTTAGCGCGCACTTTTGTGGCGACCAGCCGGAAATGGCAACCGAATGGCAATTCAGATAACGGCCCTGTGGCCGGGATAGATCGGCCCTCTCCGGACAGGGAGCAGTATTGCAGCGAACGAGCGACAGCGGGGGAAAATACGCTGGTGGCAGGAAATATCAAATCATCAAGCCTCTTGCGACTGGGGCAGGGCCCAATCTCAAGAAGTCG